>CAYUTR010000114.1:0-8432 GCA_964447465.1 uncultured Chryseobacterium sp. | reverse complement strand
CATGCTCAAACTAAGCGAAGGCTACACCCCGCGTTGGATCGTATTGGCGATCGATTCGGCGATTGTATTCGTTGCGCTGGTCATGTCGTACCTGCTGCGATTCGATTTCTCCATCCCAGCGGTTGAATATGCCACATTCGGTGTTGTGATTCCATTGGTACTTGGAACACGGATTGTGAGTTTCATCATTGCACGGATTCCGTGGGCAATTGTGCGGTACATGAGTCAGCGTGATGCCATGCGCATCCTGATTACTATCATTTCCGGAACCGTTTTCTTCTACGCATTCAACCAGGTAACGTATCGATTCATCAACGGAACTTACTACCTGCCCCACTCGATTATTCTGATTGAATTTCTCACGACTACATTCGGATTGATCAGTTCGCGTTTGATTTACAAAGCACTTTACACCGAGATCAAAAATCCCAGTCGGGAAAAAGCAAATGTGATTATTTACGGTGCAGGAGAATCGGGACTCATCACGAAACGTACACTTGATCGCGATGCAGGATCGAATCTGCGTGTGACAGCGTTTGTTGATGATGATGAGTCGAAATCAGGAAGAAAGCTGGAAGGCTCTACCATCTATCACACATCGAAACTGGCGAGCCTGCTTGAGAAGAAAGACATAGAACAACTCATTATTTCCATTCAGAATATTTCGGCTGCGCGCAAAGAAGAAATTGTTGAAGTCTGTCTTTCACACAATACAAAAGTGTTGAACGTACCGCCGGTTACTAACTGGATCAATGGTCAGTTGAGTTTACGTCAGATGCGCAAGATTCAGATCGAAGAGTTACTCGGTCGCGACCAGATTACACTCGATGAAAAAAACATCAGCGATCAACTGAAAGGAAAACGCATTTTGATTACCGGTGCTGCTGGATCAATCGGAAGCGAAGTGGCACGACAGGTTGCCCGATTCAAACCTTCCATGCTCGTTTTGCTTGATCAGGCCGAATCGCCATTGTACGAATTGGAAATGGAGTGTCTTGAAAATTATCCCGATGTAAAGTCGGAAGTCGTGATGGCCGATGTGCGTAACCCGGAGCGGATGAAACGCGTGTTTGAACATTTCAATCCGCAGATTGTGTATCACGCAGCGGCATACAAACATGTGCCGATGATGGAGTTGAATCCATCGGAAGCGATTCTTACAAACGTATTGGGCACGCAGATAGTGGCTGATCTCTCACTTCAGGCGAAAGTTGAAATGTTTGTGATGATCTCCACCGACAAGGCCGTGAATCCTACAAGTGTGATGGGTGCTTCCAAACGAATTGCGGAGATTTATGTGCAATCACTCAATAAACAATTCCGCAGCACACGATTTGTAACCACACGCTTTGGAAATGTGCTCGGTTCAACCGGATCAGTAATTCCTCGTTTTCGTCAGCAGATTGAAAACGGCGGACCAGTAACAATTACAGATCCGGAAATCACACGTTACTTCATGACGATTCCGGAAGCGTGTCGCCTGGTTGTTGAAGCCGGTTGCATGGGCAAAGGCGGAGAGATTTTCATTTTCGATATGGGCAAGTCGGTGAAGATTATAGATCTCGCCAAGAAAATGATTGCACTTTCGGGACTCGAGCTCGGTAAGGACATTGACATTGTAGTAACCGGTTTACGTCCCGGCGAAAAACTCTACGAAGAGTTACTCAACAACAAAGAGAATTCAGTTCCTACTCACCACGAGAAAATTCTCATTGCGAAAGTACAGGAATACGATTACGCCACTGTGAAGAAAGATGTTGACGAACTCGTCTCGCTTTTCGATTTACAGAACAACGCGGCAATCGTAAGCAAGATGAAAGCGATGGTACCGGAGTATGTGAGTAATAATTCGGAGTACGAGCGGTTAGACAAATAAGCACATCCCGTTTATCAGGATGTGCCGATATGCCAATTTAATTGGCCGATGGTCGATCCATTAATTACTTCTTCGGATTCAGCAGTTCAAAGTGCGTTTTGGTTCTCTCACTCACTTTGTATTCAACACCATTGTACTTCACTTTCTTCGAGCGCTCTTTTTCCGTTTCGGCCATCGTGCGGTCGCGAAACGAAATTCCATACAAGGAAATATAAGATTTAACAATCATGAGCTTTCCGTCAGCGACTGAAGCAGCTGTAGTTCCCCAATCGTTCGCCGCAACAGTGCCATTCGTCATAACATTGTCATAAATAACTTTTGCCGCTGCGAAATCATTTACAGAGACGGTGTGTTTTGCTGTATCACGCATCACAAAAAACTCACTCAGCGCAACTTTTCCGTGGCTCACTATTGAATCGGCTTTCTTGATCTGGATATCGGTTTCTGCAATACTCATGGTTTGAGCACTTAGTGCGAGAGTAGATAACAATAGAAATGTAGTGATGAAGGTTTTCATAAGACAGCTAGGTATAAAGTTTGTTGATTATTAAATACTGTGCTGGTAGAACACGGATACAAAGAATGTTTTCTGAACAGGTTCCGCAACCAAAACACCATCAATGGCCCGGCTTGGTTCATACTGTTTGTGAACGACGTAACGAAACCCAAACATGCTATAGGCCGTGTTTTCCTCTTTGTAACGATAACAACCTCCAAGAGTAAAGTAGTTCGGTCCGTTGTGCTGAAGAAATTCCCATCCTGGTCCAGCTTCAACACTAAACGGACCCACTTGCACACCTGTAATAAGGGTACTTGAGCTGTATGCAGTTGACCATGTTTCATAATAGCCGGCATTACTCCATCCTGCCCCGAGCTGACCTTTCACACTCAGCCAAACTTCCTCGCTGAAGCCATACAGAATCTGCAAACCTATGTAGTCAAAACCTACGTCATACCAGATCGGTCCTTTGTTGTTGGCTGCAAGTCCACCCGCCACCATTGGTGATTCAGGTTGCATCAGGTATCCTAGTGAAGTGTGCGCGCCAAAAACATCTCTTATCTTAAAACCGGTTTCAACTTCCATTCCCTTGTGAATGAAATCCAGAACAGAAACGGATGCAGTTGAAGTGAATCCGAATCCTGTTGCATAGCCGGGTTGAGTTCCGATACCTAAGCCATAGGAAACCCCGGAAGGAGAGAAGATCGCACCCTTCTGAGCTAGAAGATGGCACGTAGAAGTGAGCACGACGCAAAGCATCGCAACAGTGAGACGAAGAAACATAATTCAGCGGTGTTGGTAGGTAAGGGTCAAATGTAGATTCGTGACCATATCCTGCAATCACCCTTTAGTAGTAATTTCGTGGTATGGCAGTAAGACACAGTACACCCATTCAGATCCGTTTCAAAGACGTAGACGCACTCGGACACGTGAACAATGCGAATCATCTCACGTACTTCGAATACGCACGTATACGTTTCTTTGATGAGTTGATTGGTGCAGATATCGATTGGGAACTCGAAGGAATGATTCTCGCGCACCAACAGGTGAGTTACAAGAAACCGATTTACCTGAAGGATGCGATCAGCGTTGTTACCTGGTTTGTGAAATCGGGCACAACAAGTTTTGAGCTTGCTTATGAAATTGTGCGGACAGAAAAAGACGGATCAGAAACGATCTGTGCAACGGGAAGTTCGGTGCAGGTGTGTTATAACTATAAGCAGCAGAAACCGATTGCGGTTCCAAAACGGTGGCTTGAGAAGATGATACTATGATCCGATGATTAAATGATTCGATCTGCATCAGAAATCAGCCAATTATCTTTGCGGTCCTTTGCGTCTTAGCGTCTTTGTAGTTTTTGACCAGGAAGATCGCGGGCTCTCACAGCAAAGCCACCATCTCGTCGTCAGAATCTTAAGCCTAGAAAAGGAAGAACCGTTTCGGGTGAAGCTTATTGAGTGCTTCAGTGCGCGATTGTACCTGCAGCTTGATGTAAATGTTGCGGATGTGCGTACGAACAGTTTCTACTGACAAGAAAATCTTCTCTGCGATTTCTTTGTAGCGCAATCCCTGATCAAGCAGAAGAAGAATTTCGCGCTCGCGATTAGTAAGCTGATCGAGCTCAGAAGATTCTTTGCTTCCTGTGAAAGCGCCAACCACTTTACGTGCGATTGTTGCACTCATTGGTGATCCGCCTACAGCGATATCACGAATTGCAGACACGATTGCTTCGGGTGACGAACTCTTCACGATGTAACCCGTTGCACCACGTTTGAGACATTCAAATATTTTCTCTTCGTCGTCGAATACAGTACACATCAGGAACTGTGATGAACCGGAAAGCTTTTTCGCTTCTACAAGAAAATCCATTCCTGATTTTCCGGGAAGACCGATGTCCATCAGAACAACATCCGGCAGAAGTTCAGGAAGTTTTTTCTCAAAAGATTCCACGCTGTCGAAAGCGCCAAGAAGGTTGAAGTCTTCAACTGAACCTACAATCTGCTGGAGGAACTGGGAAATTTCTTTGTCGTCTTCGACAATGGCTACGGTTATCTTCTTGCTCATGTGGTAGGTTGTTTCAATGTTCGAATGATAAATTTAGGTTACGATCCTGCAATTCTCAAACCCAAACGACGAATATTGCAGCAAATACTACTTTAATACTACTACTCTTGTTTTTGCGCAATAGGTCCTGAAATTTCCACAGAAGTGCCCTTTCCGTCTGAAGATCGCAATGTTACCATACAACCGCTTGCCTCAGCCCGCTGACGGATGTTCCTCAAGCCGTTTGAGTTGACTCCGGATGGACCATCGAGATCGAATCCTTTACCGTTATCAGCGATGATCATACGTAGTTTCCCCGATGCCCAGTGAATCTCCAGACTAAGTTCAGTAGCGCCGGAATATTTCACAGCGTTGGAAATGGTTTCCTTGAGAATCAGCAACAGGTTTCTTCTCGTTTCAGGATTCACTGCTTCAGCAGGAAGATTTTCATCGGCTACGTACCTGAATCTTACATCCGCTGTTTCTGCAACACCGGAAACGTAGGAGCGAAAATACGCAGCCATGTGATCGAGACTATCGTAGTGCGGATTCACGGACCACACAACTTCCTTCATGCTTTGAGAAAGCTCACGTGCAGTTCCGGCAATTGATTTCAGCTTGTCGTATTGTGCATCGCCGGCAGCAACTTTCAGCGACATCAGATCACCACTCAGAGCGATACGCGTGAGTCCGGCTCCAATTTCATCGTGAATGTCGCGTGAAATACGCTGACGTACTTTATCCAGTTCCTGCTGCATCTTCAGCTTGCGTAATTTGCGTTGGTAATTCATGCGCATTATCGCGAACAAAATCAATGTGATGATGAGCACGGCGGCCATGCTGGTGACTCCTATGAACCAACCCGACATCCAGAACGGAGGAACAATTTTGATGGTGAGTAATTTTGACGTCGCTGTTTTTTCACAACCGGGAACAGTTGCGCTGCAGATGAACGAATAAAATCCGGACCCGAGTGCTGCGTAGGTTACTTTGCGGAGCCCGAGCTCCTGTGCCGACTGTTCGCCCGAACCTTCCAGTTGATAATCGAACAGCACCCGATCAGGAAAAGCAAAATCTGTTTGCCAGATGTTGAGTTCAATTGCTCCTGATCCATAATCACGGATGATGGATTCACGTATGATGCCCGAGTAACCGTTTTCATTATCACTATAAGAAGCGAGAATGGTAGTCGGTCTGAAACAATTCGATCGAAGTTGAGGATGAAAACGAACGAATCCCGCAGTGGTTCCAACGTACAACATTCCAGATGGAGCAAACATCAACGCACCTGAATTGCACTCCTCAGATGGCAAGCCGTCAATCGAAGAATATGTTGTACCAACTCCCGAAGTCCGGTCAAAGATCACAACGCCATGACCGGTTGCGATAGCCATGTGTGCGTTGTCAAGGCCGACCAGTGCGTAAACGGTATTGTCCGGCAGTCCATCCGCGCCCGTGAGCGTGTGCTCCAGTTTTAACTGACTGTTGAGGCGATTCACACCCACCGTGGAGGCGAGCCATACGTAACCATTTTCGTCCTCGTATATGCTTCTGATCTCTGAGTCAGTTGGTATCCCAATATCATGTTCGTAGTTGTAAGTATGAATGTGGCGAACATCAGCATCAAATTCCTCAAGTCCGTCATACAACGTCGCAACAAGAATTCGCCCATCGGCCAGTTGCATGGCAGAGGTAATGTTGCCCTCACCTCCCTGAATCATGTTCGACAACATTGGCGAAGGCGAGAATGAAAACTCCCGAAGACCCAGATTACCGTACACCAATATCTTTCCGGATCTAGTGTGCAAAAATCCAACAAACTTTGATCCTACTGCACTGCCTGCATACACTTCCGTTGTTTCCCACTTTACAGTATCAAGTAACAACATCGCGCGATCTGTCCCAACAAGTAATCGGCCGTCGCCACTCTCGGTGATGAACAAGGGATTCCTGTTCTTCCACATTTCTCCGCTGGCAACATTAGTGATTGTATTCTTCGTGCGATCGATCAGCTGCAATCCGTTCTGGTATGTTCCAACGAGATATTTATTTGCCGACATTTCATAGAAGCATCTCGTGAACCAGTTACAGGTGTCTGTAATTACAGCATCCGTAAATTTTTCGCGAAACATAATTCGACTGTGCAACAACTTCTGCAATCCACCGCCGTCAGTTCCACACCACACAACTCCATACGCATCACAAATGATTCTCGTTGGCGCCAGCATCGGTTTGCCCATGTATGTTCCATCCTGTTGCCATTTGCATGGCCGCAGCTGAAAAGATTTCGGATCGTAACGGTACACGCCTTTGTTAGGTGCAGCAAGCCACCAACTTCCATCGGGATGAATGTCCATCGTTTGAAAAACGAAAGTGGTGTCATTGTCCACTGGATTATTCAGAAAAAATCGGGAAACGTTTCCTGAAACCAATTCTATTTTCCAAATGCCTTTTGAAGTGAACATCAGAAATTCAGAAGTGTTTCCGGGCAGCAAGTTATATCCAAGAACATTATAACTGTTCATGCCCGCCGGAAGCTGAACTTTGATTTGTTTGTTAGTTACTATATCAAAGAGTGAAAGTTCATCCAGAGTATCAGCGAACACTATTGTTTTCTGATCGCTCAGCAGAAGGCAGGAACCAACATAGCCACCCTTCGTTAGCACTGTTGATTTTCCATCATTCAAACGCACACGGTACAATCCGGCGTGAGAACACGCAACCCAAACCGCAGTGTCGTTTGCTGTAGCTGGTGTTTCTGCGGCTCCGGGACTCTTCACGAGATCGAAACTGCGTAGAACTGTAAAGTTGAATCGATCAAACTGATTCACGCTTGTTTCTGTTCCCACCCAGATTGTTTTTCCATCGCCAGAAGGAACAATCCCGCGGATAGCAGAGTTCAGTGATGGATTTGGTTTCTCCGGATTACTGGTAGGACTGTGAAAAGTCCACCCGTCATAAATACCGAGGCCAGAACCTGTACCACACCAGAGATAACCGTCGTTGTCGCGATACAGTGAAGTGACAGTACTCTGCGGTAAACCCTGATCAACAGAATATGAAGTGATCAGCTGTTGTGCATCCAGCGAAAAAGAAATTGTGAGGAAAAAAAGCGATAATAACCTCAACGGCCAATTCATAACAGTATGTCCATTGATGACATTGGTAACATTGGCGACATCGGTGAAATTAATTTATTGGGGATCGTCCGCTCGCACCCAGGTATCTGTTCTGCCAAGGAGTGAAATTCCGATATATCCGCGAAGCTCCATTGTGTTCTTGTCTTTGAGCGTACACGTGAGACTGTAAGTGTTACCTGATTTCGGATCGTAAATATCTCCGTCATCCCACTCCTGATCATCATCATCCCATTCAAGATTTTTCAGGATGAGCAAACCCTGTATCGGTCGCTTCTGTTGTGTTTCATCCGGATTATTTTTATCCAGTTTCGGTTTGTTGGTTACAGTATCAATCGGATTTTTCATCCAGTGAATCTGTCCGAAATATTTTCCATAGGATGCATAGATTTTGATTTTAGCATCCTTGTCTTTGTTCCACCAGATTCCGCAGATGTCGTTACCAACCCATTGCACAGCAGCAACGGATACAAAGAGGAAGAACCCAATAATAAATTTGGTCATGTTTTTAGGTTGTAAGGGTTTGTACTCGTTTCTGCCTGATCTTCTCAATAGGATCAATCACAAACTTCCATAAAAATACGGCAAAAATAAGTGATCCTGCAACAGTACAAATCCCGAACCAATACATGTTTTCGGGATGTGCCCAGAAGTAGGGTTTAATGATCATCATGATGAGGTGATGGCCAATATAGATCGGAAACGATAGCTCACCAATCCACCTGTCCCACTTCATGTTTTTAGTGTAATGAAACACGAATGGGATAGAAAGGAACACGATACTGTAAAACAACCATCGCTTATCGTAGTCGCGGGCCCACTCTGCATAGGGATAGTAGAAAATCATGGCAGGAATTACCAGCCAGAGTCCACGCAT
>CAYUTR010000113.1:0-13140 GCA_964447465.1 uncultured Chryseobacterium sp. | reverse complement strand
AATCTGAATGTGAATAATTGGGCGAATTAAGCAGACGTGGAGATCGAAACTGGGGCAAGCAATCTTTCGGACTAAGAAAAGCGCCGAATACCTCAGATCAGACGTCACAACAATGCGATGGCACCAGGACAATTTATGAAAAGAAGCCGCCTGTGAGCAGTATCAAAAATGGGGCGGGAACAAGAAAAAAAAGAGGCTGATCGTGAATGATCAGCCTCTTTAAATTTCAATCGAAAGTCCTTACTGCTTGATAAACTGGTAAGTTCCTTTTGAATCATTTGTGATTACTGACAGCGTGTAGTTTCCGACAGGAAGTGCAGAGACATTAAGGTCTGCAGTATTTCCACCGTTAACAACTGAAGTCATTACCAAACGACCGGCATTGTCATACACTTCAAGAGTTCTAACTGCCGCTTTGTTTGCGTCCCACTGTACGTGCAGGTTCTCAACAGCTGGATTTGGCATAACTGTTACACCATAAACATTGTTCGACTCATTGATGCCAACACAAGAACTTACAACCATTGTATCGGTTGCAGTTGCGTCGCAACCATTCGCGTCGGTGAACATGTATGAAATTACGAATGACCCAGCTCCAGAAGTTGAAGGAGAGAATGAACCACTTGATACAGCAGTACCAAAGTAATTTCCACCTGCAGGACTTCCGCCTGTGAGCGTAAAGTTTGCATCAGCAATACAGTGTACACCAGCCGGAATCGAGTAAGTAACGATCGGAAGCTGATCTACAGTCACTGTTACTGAATCCCATGCATCGCAACCTTCTGCAGAAGTTCCTGTTACAGTGTACGTCATTGTTGAAGTAGCGGTAACTGTTTCAGCAGCATTTGTTCCGCCGCTTGACCATAAGTAAGTAGATGCACCACTTGCCATCATCGTTACACTTGTACCTGCACAAACTGTTGTGTCATTTGATGTACTCAGTACAGGAAGTGGATTTACAATTACTGTTACAGTATCCATTGCCCAGCAACCATTTACATCAATTCCGGTTACTGAGTAATCCATTGTGTCTGTTGGAGCAACCATTTCAGTTGTTCCTGTACCGCCACTCGACCACATATAAGATGTAGCGCCGGTTACGGTAAGGCCGATTGAATCACCATTGCAAATTGTACCACCTGTAGCTGTTACTACCGGAAGTGGATTCACGTTTACAGTAACCATAGCTGTGTCCATACATCCGTTGACGTCCATACCTACAACTGTGTAAGTAGTACTGCTCGTTGGCATTACAATTTCCATTGCACTGGTGCCACCTGAAGACCACATATAAGTCATCGCTCCGGCTACTGTCAGTGTATCAGCATCTCCACTGCAAACTGTAGACTGTGATGCGCTGGCTCCGATAGTAGGACTCGCATTCACAGTGATTACAAAAGTTGATGTTGGTCCTGTCAAAGTACAAGCCTGGTTGGTTCCATTCACAGTTACCGTGTAAGTTCCAGGCATTGCTCCGGTGATGTTAATAGAGTCGGTAGTCTGTCCGCTGTTTAAAGTTAAACCTGCAGGAACAGTCCACGTGTACAAAGTTGCATTTGTATCATTCGCGCAAGTCAGTGAAGTGCTTGTGAATTCGCAGATCGAGTTATCACCTGAAATTGCGAGCAATCCCGGAGTTGGCAATGTGTAAGTGATTACTACTATACCATCTCCCGTGCGAATACCGTTCACTTCAGTTCCGCTTGTAACGCCACCAGTGTAGTTTGTTCCACCAGCACCACCGCCGCCGCCGCCTTTGTTGTTACCTGCACAACTTGTAGTGCCGGCAGACCCGCCACCACCACCGCCACCGCCAACAAATCCACCGCCACCGCCACCACCACCAGGGATAGATGATGCAGTTAAGCAACAGCAAGCCTGACCAGTTCCACCAGCTCCACCAACCTCACCAGATGCACTTGAACCTGCTAGTCCAAGGAATCCTGGGCACCCGATTCCAGCCGTACCACCTCCTGCACCAACAGCACCGAAACCACCACCACCATCAGGTGAGGTTACACCATTTGTTCCATTGCCACCGCCACCAGCACCACCAGCACCGCCAGCAACACTGTTTGGTTCGCAGCCGCCACGGCCACCACCGCCACCGCCGCCTGCAACGATCACGCGATCAACTGCCGCCGTACCGCCAACGCGGACATCAGAAGCACCGCCACCGCCGCCCGCAGTCTGAACTCCTGGAGCACCGCCGCCGTTAAATCCACCTGCAGAAGTAGTTCCTTGTCCGCCAACGAATACGTTAAGAACTTGCGACGGAACAACAACAAGGTTTCCTGTTGCAAAACCGCCATTCGCTCCAGCACCGCCGGTAGAATTGTTTCCTCCGTTGGCGCCACCAGCACCTTGCGCACCGAAGCAATCAATAGTAACGGAAGTTACTCCGCACGGAATTGTAAATGTTTCCAGCGCACCTGTAAATGTGAGAGTGTCCGAAATCGTCTGGCTATGCAAAGCGCCGATAGACACCAATGCAGTAGCGCAAACTGTAAGTAAAGTTTTTTTCATTGTTAGGGTATAAGTTAAGTTTAGGTTCGGGAAGATATTAATAACGTAAATACGACCCCTGAATATTCGATAATCAGTCCTTTCTGCGGAATAAGTGGTTATGCTTGCAGTAAGCGTATCTTCGCGCCATGAATATTTTATCAGTTGAAAATATTTCCAAATCGTACGGTCTGAAAGTCCTTTTCGAAGGAATTACTTTCGGATTATCGGATGGAGATAAAGTGGCATTGGTAGCGCGAAACGGAGCAGGGAAATCATCATTGCTTCGCATTATTTCAGGTCAGGATAAACCGGATACCGGAATTGTCTCAATGCGTCGTGACATGACGACTGAATTTCTTCACCAGGATCCTCAATTTGATCCGCAAAAAAATATTCTGGAAGCGGTGCTTTCTTCGAATTCAGAATTGATCAGAACGGTACGCGAATACGAAGTAGTTTCTGAAGCAATTGCTGAAGATCCGAGTGAGAAAAATCAGGAGCGCCTTCACGAGATGATGGCCAAAATGGATGCACTGCAGGCATGGGATCTTGAACAACGTGTTCGTACTATTCTTGGCAAACTCGGTTTCGATCATTTCGGACATAAAATATCTACGCTTTCAGGCGGACAGATCAAGCGTCTCGCTTTAGCACAAGTGCTCGTGTCGGAACCTGATCTGCTGGTACTCGATGAGCCTACGAACCATCTTGACATCGACATGATCGAATGGCTCGAAGGATATCTCACTGGTCGCGATATGACTTTGCTTCTTGTAACGCACGATCGATATTTTCTCGATAGAGTCTGCACGCGCATCATCGAACTTGAGGATGGAAAGCTTTTCAACTACGATGGTGATTTTACTTACTACGTGGAGAGGAAAGCCGAGCGGGAAACGCAGCAGGCTTCTGAATTAACGAAAGCAAAGAATCTTTATCGCCGCGAGCTGGAATGGGTGCGAAAAATGCCACGTGCACGCAGCGTGAAACAGAAAGCACGTCAGGACGCATTCAAAGAAGTTGAAGTAAAAGCTGCCGGTCCGGAAAAGAAGGAAGCGCTGAAACTGGAAAGCAAGATGACGCGCCTCGGCGGGAAAATTCTTGAACTGGTGAAGCTGAAAAAGAAATTCGTTTCGAAGAATCAGGACGGACAGGAAGTTGAGAAAATTATTCTTGATGGATTTGATTACACATTCAAGAAGGGTGAGAAAATCGGAATCGTTGGAAAGAATGGTTCGGGAAAATCAACGCTCCTGAATATTCTTCTCGGATTAGAGGCATTCGATTCCGGAAAAATTCAGACAGGAGAAACAGTTGTCTTCGGATATTATTCCCAGAGCGGAATGAAGATGAAAGACGATTACCGCGTGATTGAAGTGATGAAGGAAATCGCAGAGTATTTTCCGGGAACAGATGGAATGAAAGTTTCTGCAAGTGAAATTCTGGAGCGATTCCTTTTCACCTCGCAGATGCAATACAGCGTAGTTGGTTCACTGAGCGGTGGAGAAAAACGCAGGTTGTATCTCTGTACGTTGCTCATGAAAAATCCGAACTTCCTGATTCTCGATGAGCCGACGAACGATCTGGATATTCTCACGCTTGCCGTTCTTGAAGATTTTCTTCAGGATTTTCCGGGATGTGTGATCATCGTTTCTCACGATCGATATTTCATGGATAAACTGGTCGATCACCTTTTTGTTTTTCACGGCGAAGGTGTGATTCAGGATTTTCCCGGGAACTATTCGCAGTGGAGAGAGAAAGGTCAACAGTTCGCAAGTTATTCCTTGAATGCTTCCCATGCGAAACAATCTGTCACTTCGAGCGCAGTCGAGAAGTCGCAGATTGAGCCAACAATTGCACCTGTGTCGACTTCGGCTGCTAACTCCAATCGTAAACCTAGTTTCAAAGAAAAATTCGAATTCGATACGCTCGATAAGGAAATTCCGGAATTAGAAAACGAGAAGAGCGAAATATCCGCAAAGCTGCAAGGCGTGAGTGATCATGCTGAATTGGCGAAGTTGTCGGAACGATTCGGTGAAATTGAATCCATGTTGGAGGTGAAGACGTTGCGGTGGATGGAGTTGTCTGAGCTGGTTCAAAAGTAACCGCAGCGACGCAACGACGCGGCGACGCAACGGTATTTCATAGCTACGGGCAATGTATCCGGGGCTTTGCTTAGCTGCAAGGAATTCCCATTTTGTCGCACTTACCCGAGAATGGTTCAAAAATAATTGTCGCGTCGCTGCGTCGTTGCGTCGCCGCGGTTTAACTTGCGCCTATGATTACAGTCACAGACCTCCGAAAATCATACGGCAACGTTGAAGCGCTGAAGGGAATTTCCTTCACCATCCGCGCCGGGGAATTTTACGGACTGCTTGGCCCGAATGGCGCTGGCAAATCGACCACAATCGGAATCATGAGCACACTTGTTGTGCCTGATAAAGGTGGTGTTGTCATTGACGGAATTGATCTTTCGAAAAATCCGATGCAATGCAAACAGGTAATCGGAGTTGTTCCGCAGGAGCTCGCACTGTACAACGATCTTTCAGCAGTCGACAATCTCCTCTTCTGGGGAAGTTTGTATGGTGTGAAGAAAGATGTATTGAAGCAGCGTATTGATGAAACATTAAAGCTGTTCGGATTGTTTGATCGTCGCAACGACAAAGTGAAAACCTATTCGGGTGGAATGAAACGCCGCATCAATATTGCATCGGCATTGCTGCACGAGCCGAAGATTCTGTTCATGGATGAACCAACGGTTGGCATTGATCCACAGAGTCGCAATCTCATTTTCGAAGTTGTAGAGAAACTGCACAAGGACGGAATGACCATCGTGTACACCACACATTACATGGAAGAAGCAGAACGTTTCTGCGATCGTATCGGAATTATTGACAACGGAACTATTGTTGCGCAAGGAACGCTGGATGAACTCAAACAACAAGGAGGAGATAAAGAATCGCTCGTGATTGTTGGAACCGGAATCACGGAAGAGAAAGCTGCAAAGCTGAAATCCGCAGGATATACGGTGAGCGTGCAAGAAGAGAAACTAGTTTTCATGTCGTCGAATTTGAAAACCGACATGCCGAAGATGATCATGGCGTGCAACGAGAATGGAATCGACATCGAACACATCGACATACGCAGAGTGAATCTCGAAACAGTTTTCTTAAGTCTCACCGGTAAACAACTGCGCGACTAATGTTGACTATAGCACTTAAAGACATAAAATTATTTTTCACCGATCGTCGCGGATTGCTGATGGCGTTTGCCGTTCCGATTGCGCTGATTACGCTGTTTGCATTTGCATTCGGTGGAGCGGGAGGTGGGAACGAAGGTCCACGTACAACTACACTCGTAATCGCTGATGAAGACAACAGCGAGAAAAGCAAAATACTGATAGACAGTCTAGATGCATTGCAGGAATTTGTTGTTCTAACTACGACTTCGGATACAGCCGAAATGATGGTCATGAAAGGTGATGAAGCCGCAGTCCTTTTTATTGCAAAAGGATTTCAGGATTCTATCTACAGCAATGGGGCACCGATATTTGAACTAAAATTCGATTCTGGAGAAGCGCCACAGGTTGCAATTCTTCAGGGCGCACTCTACGGACGATTGAATCAATTCGTAGGCATGCAGAAAGCGTATGCCTTGCATGACCAACGCCGGGTGATGCCGCGTCTTGGCCCACCGGACACTATCAGCGGAGCCATTGACTCCGTGCTGAAGGGAATTACGCCTCCGGTTTCTCAGGCTACCGAAGCAGAACGCAATCTCATCATGAATCAGACTGCATTGGTTCAGGAAAAACAAAACTCCGCAGGACTCGTTCACGCTGTTGCTGGAACTGCGATCATGATGTTGTTGTTCTCCGTTACTGCAATGGGAATGGCTATGCTCGATGAGAAAGCGGAAGGCACGCTTAAGAAACTGATTGTGGCGCCAATTAATCCGTCTTCGATCTTGTTTGGTAAAATGATTTCGGTGAATGTGATTTCAATGATGCAACTTGCCGTGATGTTCATCTACGGTTGGCTTGTATTCGGACTTGATATTCCGTCGCACATTCCATCACTGCTGATTATGATTTTCTGCACTGCTTATGCGTGTTCTTCATTCGGAGTTTTCCTTGTGTCGTTTGCAAAATCACGCGCGCAGGTGCAGGGAATGTCGACACTGGTGATCATGACAATGAGTGCACTCGGCGGAAGTATGGTTCCATCATTCATCATGCCTGCGTTCATGCAGAAGCTCGGAGTAATCACTGTAAACTATTGGGGCGTTCAAGGCTTCTACGATATTTTCTGGCGCGATCTTCCAATAACTGATCCCACATTCTTAACCCGTGCATTGGTTTTGGTTTGCATCGGAACCGGTCTTAACTTTATAGCCGTTCGGTTGTTCAAACGGAATGTATTATCACTAGCATGAAGCAGAAAGTTCACGATACGTGTTGTAAGATGCTCGCTGAACGCATTCAGTCGCTGAAGTCGCAATTGAGTGAGCTGATCGAAGGTGCGAAGAACGATTCCAAAAGCACTGCAGGCGATAAGCACGAAACGGCGCGTGCGATGATGCAGATTGAACAGGAGAAACTTTCCAATCAACTGAATCTTTTGCTCACGCAGGAGCAGGTGCTCAGCAGAATTGATCCTGCTGCTCACTACGAACTTGTTTCAAACGGAGCGCTTGTGAAAACGGATCAGGGATGTATTTATATCAGCATTCCGCTGGGGAGAATTGCGGTGGGAGATGCGTTTGTGATGTGTATCTCGGCGCAATCGCCGTTAGGTGCGAAGCTCAATGGGCTCCGGACTGGTGGAAACGTCGAGATGAACGGAACAACTTACGTGATCGAGACGATTCAATAAACGTTAATGGCCGCACGGAAATCGCGATTGTTTCTTGTTCCTTTCTCCTGGGCAGGTTTGGCTTTTTTAGCAATTTGTGCCTACAGTGTTTTTGCATTCCTTTTTATTTATCGTAAATTCATTTTCTGCTGTTACGGAATTTCCGTTGTGGTAGATGTGGGTAGCTATGATTTGTTAGCAACCCTTCAATATGCACTTCCGTTTTTTTTGCTCGTGTTCGCTGGCGTAGCATTCCGAAGTATGAGATCGGAGAAGTGGTTTACCCTGAGACGCACTATCTGGCTGTCAGTATTGATCGCTGTTGTAAGTTTTATCCTATTCGGTTACGGCCATCCTCTCTTCACAAAGAAACTGACCTCAACGCTTTATGATGTTAGAATGCAAACTCCTGAACAGAATTTTGGAGGATACGAGGCGCTTTGCTATGGCCCGGGATTTCTGACATTTTCAGAATTAGATCATTTCAAATATGATCAAATCGAATTAGCGATGCAAACGCATGCTGATCTGATTAGTGATTTGCAACAGAACTTGTCGGAACGACAGTTGGACACGTTACTTAAAGATCCGGCAGCGCAGCGTTTAAATCTTGAAGCATCAGATTTCAGTTTAAGTTTCCCTAACGGAGAATCCTCGTTGTCGTATGCCGCGCAAGTCTTGAAAATTCAAACAGCATCTCGCACTATTGGAGGAATTATGCAGCAAGTTTACCTGGCACGTTACGAACAGGGTAAAATGTGGATGTATCCGGGAATTGTATTGTTGTTGTTCTTCATCGGATGCGTCGGTGGAAAACTAATGCGCAAACTGCACTTCTCTATTTTCATTGTAATTGGTTTTGTTGTTGGATTTCCACTCTATTCTTTCAGCACTCAGCTTGGTGACAGCTTGGTACGTACTAATAAAATACCGATGTGGATTGGAGTGTGTTTGAATGCGACAATACTCTCCTTAGTATTGATTGTGCTGATCTGGTTGATTCGCAGAAGAAAGAAAACCTATATGCTCGATGTTGCATTTGTCGAAGAGCACAGGCACGAACTTCACAGGTTTGAAGAACTTCGTGAAGAAGACGAGTATTGATTTAGTTCATCCTAGTCGCTTCAGAAACGTCTGCTGAATTTTCTCAAACAACTGCTGCGGCTTATACGTTCTCCACGGCAATTCATTGAGTTCTCCACCCCAATTCACGTACCAGTCAATCCGCGCGCGTTTCATTTCTGCTAAGACGTGCGACTGAAAATTCACGAATACAATCCAGCCATCTTCCACATCTTCAAACCACTCTTCATAATAGCTGTCGTCGCTGTAATGAAAATTGAGAACATTTTCGCCGATGACGATGTAGTGCTTAATTCCTTGTGCGATTAACTCATCAATGATATCGCGCTTCAGTGTCATGATGTCGTTGTACAACGCGTCATTCCATTCGCCAATGAGTTCGATGATTGCAAAACCTTCTTCGTAATCAGCGAACAGAATTTTCATGTACATCGTAGTCGAACCGAAATCGTCCCACTGCGGATGAATCACGTAATTGTAAATCGTATTCGTGAACTCAAACTCACTGTACTCGCGGCCGAAGAAAGGAGACTGTTCATCTTCCTCTGCGGTGTAGAGGTCTCTCCAGGCGAAATAGGGTTCTATACTATGCATGTGCGTTGTGCCCTGAAATGTGCCGATGTGCCTATATGCCTATATGCCGATTAATTGATCAATTTCATTGGCATATAGGCACATCAGCACATAGAGATTGCTTGTCTTACGGATCCGTGTTTTCTTAATAGTTCGTTGGCCTCTTCGTAGGATTTGCCCGTCGCTTCCATCACCATCTTCGTACCACGGTCTATCAGTTTGTTATTGCTGAGCTGCATGTCTACCATGCGGTTTCCTTTGACTCTGCCTAGACGAATCATCACACTCGTGGAGATCATATTCAGAATTAATTTCTGCGCTGTGCCGCTTTTCATGCGTGTACTTCCCGTCACAAATTCTGGACCGACAACCGCAACAATCGGAAACTTCGCTACCTCCGCCACCGGACTTCCCGGATTGCACACAATGCATCCCGTTGCAATTCCATTCGCATTACATTGTTCGAGTGCACCAATCACGTAAGGAGTTGTTCCGGAAGCTGCAATACCAATCACCACATCTTCTTTTCCGATTTCATGTTCTTGTAAATCTTTCCATCCTTGTTCTTTGCTGTCTTCTGCAAACTCAACTGCTTTACGGATTGCTGCATCTCCACCTGCAATGATTCCAATCACCATTCCGTGAGGAACGCCATACGTAGGTGGACATTCCGAAGCGTCTACAATTCCTAATCGTCCGCTTGTGCCTGCGCCCATGTAAAATAAGCGGCCGCCGTTCTGCATCCGAGTCACAATCACTTCCACTAACTTCTCGATTTCCGGAATCACTTTCTCAATTGCCACCGGCACGCTCTGATCTTCGGTGTTGATATTCGTGAGCAATTCACGCACGGACATCTTTTCGAGATCGGAGTAAGAAGAAGAGGATTCGGTGATTTTTTGCATAACTACAAATTACAGTAAAAATTTACCACGGAGGCACGGAGACACGGAGAATAAGCGTGGAAATTCTTCGATATACATTTCGAAAATAGATTTAACTTACATTCTCAAAACTCTCACCAATGAAACGACTCCTAAGCCTTAGTGCAATATTCACATTGATCCTTCTTTGTTCTTACGACATTCCATCAGGTTGGTTCGCTGCCGGTAGCAAGCCTAGAAGTTATGAAATGGGCACCGACAAAGGCGCAGGTCAGAATGGACTTAACGCTGCGACGATCAAGTCCATCGATAAACAGATTACTGGTTTCGGTACACTGATGCAGCAATCTACGCCAACTGTTTATCTCGGCAAACGCGTGCGCATGACAGGATACATGAAATCATCGAACGTAACTACATGGGCCGGACTTTGGTTGCGTGTTGATCAGGCAGGTTCAACAAAATCGCTTTCGTTCGATAATATGCAGGATCGTCCAATCAAAGGAACAACAGCATGGACAAAATGCGAAATCGTGCTCGACGTTCCTTCGAATGCTTCAATGTTAGCTTATGGAGCACTGCTCGACGGAACCGGACAAATCTGGTTTGACAATATTCAGTTTGAAATTGTCGACAAGACAGTTCCTGTTACCGGATCAACTCCAAACGGCAATACTCTTGATGGGCCGACGAATCTGGATTTTGAAAAGTAATAATCAACTGGTCTGATAAACATGAAACGAAACTTACTTTACTTCGCTGTGCTAGTTTCGCTGATGGGGCTTAGTGTAGCTTTCAATGCAGGGCCGGACCTTGCCGCATTATCAACACCCGTACCACCACCGAAAAGACCTTCACTTTTGAGTACACAGGAAATCAAGGATATCGACAGTGTAGAAATTGATTATGTATTTCGAGGGAAGTGTTATGCTCAAAGCAGTTTATTAAATTCTCGTCCATCGAATGGTGAAGCGCATTTTGGCATCTTACCTCAAAAAGTTGATACGACTTTCTCGCAATCGGGGCTTTATTTGGTGATCAATGGTTCAGAATATGTTGAGATCGGAGAAAATAAACTAGGTTGTAAGCTCTATCTGGTCAATACTTCAGATACCATTAAGAACTTCAGAGTCAGTGATAGCCGATTGTATATTGTTGCAGAAGTTCTGAATGAAAACAACGTATGGGTCCCAATAAGTTACTTGCCATCCAGCGGGTGCGGCAACAGTATTCACATGATTTCGCTTGATGTAAACGAATTTTGGGAGTTTGATGTTCCCATTTTCAAAGGTGATTTCAAAACCAAGTTGCGTTATACGTTAACACGTGAAAAACAGGTCTACTATTCAAATGAGGTAATCGCGTTCATCAACAGGAAGCAATTTGATCCTGAGAGGAAAGAAGGGCATTCGAAGAAGAACCTTATGGATCCTTATGATGACTAGTCTTCCATTGTTTTATAAATGCTTGCGTAAGTTGACATTTCACCTTTTAACTTCGTATTATTACGTAACCCCTGCATTTTGGCTGATATAAAATCCCTGGCATCCAAAGTTGACTGGCAAAGCGAGTTGACGCGTATTGCTACGAAGCATCACGTAATCGTATGTTGGGTCGCTATTTTCCTGAATCCGATCTGGTTCATTGCGGATTATTTTACTATTCCTGCATACTGGAAAATATTCTTCCTATTACGAATGATCGTCACGGCAATCACTTTGGTTGCGGTGTTGATACGGAAGAGAATTAACCTCAGTACCGAATTACTTATGCTTATTCCGGTGCTGGGGATATCCTTGCAGAACGCATACATGTGGAGTGTGATGGACGTGCCGATGTTGCAGAAACATGCATTCGCTTATCTGGCTTTGTTTATCGGTGCAGGAATGCTGGTGCTGTGGAAACCAATCTGGTCAATCGGAGTTGTAGTGGCTTCGCTTATCGTGAATATTATTTGCTTTCACTTATACAGTACACTCACTGTCCAGGAAATTTTGATCAATGGTGGAATGCTCGTGCTCACTGTTGCGATAATGTCTGTGGTGCTGATCCAGGCGCGTTATTCATTGACAAAAAAGGAAATTATTGCCCGCCTTGCGTTGGTTGAAACGAATAAGGAGCTGGAATTTCAGAAGGATCTCATTGAGGAAAAAAACAAAGAGATTACCGACAGTATCAACTACGCAAAACGTATCCAACAGGCGAAGCTTCCGGCGCGGGAAGAAATATCTGCCGCACTTCCGCAGAATTTCGTGCTGTACAAACCAAAAGCCATTGTAAGTGGCGACTTTTATTTCTTTCATAAAAAGGGAAAACTCGTTTTCATCGCGTCTGTCGATTGTACGGGTCATGGAGTGCCGGGTGCTTTCATGAGTATGATCGGATCTGAAATTCTGGACGATGCTGTTTCCCAAAGCTCAGACACTTCCGAAATCCTGAAACTCCTGAACAAAGGAATCCGGACTTCGTTACATCAAACAGAAAGCGATGAATCGACGCGCGACGGCATGGACATTGCAATTTGTTCTATCGACACAGATAGGCGAGTGGTTAAATTTGCAGGTGCAAACAGGCCGCTTTGGATTATCCGCGATGGTCAAACTGTGGTTGAGGAGATTAAAGCTACAAAGCATGCGATTGGTGGATTCACAGATGACAGTCAACATTTTGATAGTCACGAGGTGATCTTACAACCGAACGACACGATTTACATCGCCACTGATGGTTACGCTGATACATTCAGCGGAGGGAACAGCAAGAAACTGACCACGAAAAAATTCAAAGAGATTCTTGTTTCAATGCAGGACAAACCAATGAGTGAGCAGGAAAAAATCCTTGACGACTATATTGAAGTGTGGAAAGAAGGAACAGAACAGGTGGATGATATTCTGGTGATTGGGGTGAGGCTGTAATGGCGAATGTCTCGGAGATTAATTCGTTTAGCGAAATGCGGGAGCCGTCTCGAGCAATCTTTACGATCAACAAAAGGTTGGAGACAATTTGTCCCAACATCATCCCAATACAAATTCTCCGTGCCTCCGTGTCTCCGTGGTTAAAATTTGAGTTTCTATCTTCGTAGTAATGGACGACAAACCCAAACGCCGCCCCCGTTATTCCGGTACGCACCCCAAAGCTTTCAAAGAAAAGTACAAGGAGCAGAACCCGGAAAAGTATGCAGAAGATGTAGCGAAGATCATCGCGCAGGGAAAAACTCCTGCGGGAATGCATCGTTCTATTGC
>CAYUTR010000112.1:0-13290 GCA_964447465.1 uncultured Chryseobacterium sp. | reverse complement strand
TTGAACTCACTTCAGGAATCAACGGCTCGATTTCCGCAATGCTTTCCGGATCAAGTGGGCCACCGTAACCGGCTTTCAGCTTATAACCGTTGTATGATGGTGGATTGTGACTCGCTGTTACAACAATTCCAAGATTGGTGTTGTAATTTCTTGCGCCCAACGAAACCATAGGCGTACTCACAAAACCTTTCGCAAGAAAAACTTTGATTCCAGCGTGGCAAAATGCTTTTGCTGTTGTCTCTGCGAAGAGTTCGCCGGCGAAACGACAATCGTGTCCGACAACTACAGATGGTGATTTATATTTCGCGTTGAGCCATTTCGCGGTTCCTTCCGTTACGCGCGCAACGTTCTCAACTGTGAATTCTTTCGCAATGATGGCACGCCAACCGTCGGTGCCGAATTTGATTTGGTACATAGAGTGAAAATAGGGTCAAATTTAGTCAAATAACGGCTTACCCCCCCTTTCCGAATGACCAAAGGATTCTCTATTTTAGATCAATTCCCTGCTCATGAATCGACTTATCGTAATCCTAATTCTGCTGGCGTCACACGTACTGTCGGCTCAATCTACATACGGATTCAAAATAAATGCAGGCGCAAGTCGGATTCCGGCGCTTTTTGAAACAAGCCCAACGGAGTATCAGTTAACAGATAGGCATGTACCGAGGCTTTCCGGGCAGGCTGGAGTTTTTGTCAATTATTCATTCACCAACAGGTTTACATTCGGAACTGAAATTCTCCTAAGTCACGTTGCCGGGCGGCAAAGATTATGGATGGAATTATGGGACGGCACAAATGTTATTGGAACAAGCACAGATGTAATCGATCGTTGGATTACAAATATTTCCATTCCGGTTTATGTTGGGCTGCAATTCGGAAAATGGAACCCAAACTTTGGAGGAGAAGTTCACTACGCAATAATTTCCGGTGGACGGGAACGCGGCAACGCAATCGTCAACGGACAAACGAACAGCTGGGATAATGGACCAGATGAGCTTTACATCAGAAAATTTGATGTTGGCTTACGGCCTGGAGTGGTTTACCATTTCAGTGATTGGATTCAGTTTGAACTCAACGGTTATTACGGTCTGACCAACCTGGTCAAAGATGAATCGTTTCGTGAATATGCGGATTGGAAAGTTCAGCAGTTGACGATTGGTGTACGATTTAATTTTCACCGTCCTTCCGTAGCAGTACAATAAACGAAATGAAGGAAATTTTCACGCTCTTGCAAGTTTCCAAAGATGCAAGAAATGAAAAGTGGCGATGTGATTTCCTATTTGGTTAAAGAAAGCCACAATACACTTCTTCAGCGATCAACAACACTTATCCGGAATGCCGCGTTATAGCTCTATAACCCGTGTAAATTCATTCCATGAACCGGCTGCTGAAAATCTCCATTGTGCTCGTTGTTCTGACGGTCATTTTCCTGGTTGTGTATCCACAACTTCCTTCCGGAGCGCAAACCATCATTCGTAATCTACCGGAGAAATCGGCGAGCTATGTCTCGGGAACTGTCGCTGGTACCTATGCCAGCACGGAAATAATTCTCCCTTCCCTACCCGATTCGCTGAAGAACGAAGACACGCTACTCATAGCGTACAAAAGCAAATACAGAATGCAATTGTACTACAAAGGCAAACTGCAGAAAACGTATATCATCGGACTGGGACAGGAACCAATCGGTCATAAAGAACAGCAAGGTGATAATCGTACTCCCGAAGGTGATTACCACATCATCGAAAAAACAGTTGGTCCGTTCACCGGTGCGAATCCATATTTAGGAAATCGATGGATGCGCATCAACTATCCGAACAGCGCGGATGCCAAAGCAGGACTCGCAAAAGAATTCATCACGCAAACAGAGTGCGATCAGATTGTTGCTTCTAATAAAAAAGGAACAATGCCCTTGAAGTCAACGAAGCTTGGTGGAGGAATTGGCATTCACGGCTGGTACGGAACATGGCCGGGAGATGATGAGCAGGATATTACGTGGGGATGTATTTCGATGCAAAACGATCAGGTAGAAGACTTGTACGACCGCGTTGGCATCCAAACGAGGATCATAATCAATCCATGACGTCGCTCGGAAATGATGTGCCTATATGCCGATGTGCTGATATGCCGATTGTGTTAAGTGCTAGCTGCGTAACGGATCTACATTCTTATTCGCAATCGCAAAGACGCCCTTCGACAAGTTCAGAACAGATTTGCAGATGCTACGCGTTATTGATTTTGATCAGCATCATGAGTTTAATGTCGGCTTGCTCCCCCTCCGCACCTCCTGCAGAAACATCAAACGTAATAAGCATCATCCGCGATTCAGATTCAATAGCCATTGCAGAATATAATTACGACAGACAGGCGCGTTATGATGATTCTGTTTCTGCACAACACTACGCTGACTCCTTACGCGCCGCAAAACCGGCTAAACCCATTCCAATCGAGGAAGAGCACATAGCCGCCATGAAGAAGATGTTCTACTTCTTTGATGATGAAATGGAAATCTATCCTTGCCAGGTTGAAAATCCGGACACAATGATTCATGGTATCGTCCTGAATGACATAGCAACAACAATCGCTGTTCTGGGCAGAGAATGGAATCTCATTGAAGACAATGCGGATATGCCGCACCAGAATTATTCGAATGCACATGGATCACAATTTCTCACTTGCTTTTTTCATTATGGAGGTGGGAAAAATGAATTCTCCGAATTTCAGGTAAGCCGGAATTGTGCAGAGGTGAAAACAAAAGCACTTCCTGACGAGGCGTTCATCACAGGCAAAGGAATACAATTAGGAATGAGTAAAGATTCTGTGATTTCAAGAATCGGCAGTTGTTATGTCACAGATTCCTTCGATGGTAATTTAGTGCTCAAGTACGTTGCGGAAGACTACGATAATAGTAAGTTCCTGCAACGTTGGCGATATCCCAAGTATTATGCGTGGTACGAGTTCAAAGAAGATAAACTAATTCGGTTTCGTTTTGGATTTGAATACCCATGAGATCACTGACGAATGCGTTTTTACTCATCACACTGCTGGTCGGGTGTAAAGAAGATGCACCTGAAGAAAAGTCTTGTTGTGGTTTGATTGGATTTGCGACGGTGTCCGCAGGACAATGCGTAGTCAGTAAATATCCAATGACTCCGGCCGACGATCTGACAAATCGAATCGTAACGAGGGACAGTACTCTTATTGCAGGAGAACTTTACACGATAGTATTTAAGATTAATGACACGTTATACATAATTAATCGTGGTGACACCATTGCAAAATATGCAAACATGTCGCCCTATTTTTCCTTTGAGGACGTGAACGGAGATAGCTTCATGGACATTGTCATTAACGATCCTATGTCAATGTATGTAGCGATGAAACAACTCTTGTTATATGACAGTAGACGCAAATGTTTTGTCGAAATCGTTGACTATGCATATTTTCCCGACCCAACCCGGATCAACAAAACACAGTATTATTATTCTTACCACCGTAGCGGTTGTGCTGACATGAACTGGGACAGCGATCTTTTTATTTTTAGAAACGACAGCGCTATTTCAATTGGAAGAATTTCCGGGCGCGAGTGTGTATACAACGATCTAGCAGACGGAATTTACATCTACAAAATGAATGGGGATAGTTCGACACTCTATAAAACAAAACCCATTGAAATTCTTCAGAACTACAAAGATTACAAATGGGGTTTTATTACAGAATACTGGAATCAGAATTACTGGAGATTTGATGACTGATCAACTTGTATCATGCTGAGAAGAATTATAATTGGAACCATCTATTCCATCATTGCATTTTGCGTGATCTCTTACGCAAGTGTGATGGTTTCACTTTTATCCACTGTAGGAGATCTGTCATCGAGACCAGTTTCTAATGTTGGGTTTCCATTTAACTATTACTACCAGTTTTGGCTACGAGGCAGTCCAGGTCCGAACTGTGGGTGGAATCTGCGTTACTTCGAATATGATTGCCTGATCACATGGATCGTCTGTACGTCAATCTATCTTGCAGTAACACGTCGGAAGCAAAAAGTCTAAACTAATCGCAAAAGGATTTTTGAGTAACACCATTTGCAAATCGGCATATCTGCAAATCAGCAAATCATTTGCGGTATCTACTCCGAGACGTTTATAGGAGCCGTAATATCCTTACTCTCTCCGATTCCCGTCACAATGTGAAACATCTGGTAACCGTGAACGAAAGTAGTTCCGGTTGTGTCCCACGACGGGTCAACGCCAACTGCGTACAATACAAAATCTTTTGTGCCGTTGCCAATAGCGTCGATAGTTAGATTTCCATTTACGTCGGTTACGTAACGTGTATCGTACAACGTAGTATCAACGCCGGGCCAGTCTAACGTGCCGTTCTTGCGGAAGATTTTTGCATTTGCTATGGGTAATCCGTGGTGATTGACATTGATGATCAAACGCACAGTTCCTTCAGGCACAGTTTCAGGATCTTTTTCACAGGAAACCATCCCCAATGTGAGGAAGAGAATCAGGAACATGATCAGATAATTTTTCATGCTACTCTAATTTACGAAATAATTGTCGACTTCTCGACGGAGTTTATACTGAGCGTAGTCGAAGTGCTCGAAGTGACAATTACTGCTCCGCGAATTTCGGGTCGTTGATGAGCGTATAATCTGTTAACGTTCCTAAAAACGCGATCAGATCCGATTTCTCCTGTGCTGTCAATGGAATTCCTGTGCTCAACGCCGGATCCAAGGTTGCACTCTGGTACATTGTTCCGCTATAATGATTCAGACACTGCGTGAGCGTATTGAATCGGCCATCGTGCATGTACGGCGCGGTTAAAGCAATGTTCCGCAACGATGGTGTTTTGAATTTCATTGAGTCAGCTGCATTCAGCGTAATCATCATTCGTCCTGCATCCATGATCGTTGGTTCCGGCGCAAGTCCGTTGTTGTGATACAATTGATCGGTGAACAGAGGTTCTGTATGACAAGACGCACACTTCGAGCGGAAGGTTGCCAGTCCGTATTGCTCTTGCGCAGTGAATGTTGCTTCGCCGCGCTGCACCTGATCGTATTTCGAATTATCAGAGATCATCAATCCCTGAAACTGGGAAATCGCCTGGGTGATGCGTTGTGTTGTAATCGTGTCGTTTCCGAAAGCCGCTTCAAACAACAATGGATATTGTGAATCGGCGTTGAGTTTTGCAATTACATTTGCAATCGTCTCGTCCATCTCTACCGGATTTGTAATCGGACCCAAAGGCTGCAACTCGATGTGATTGATACCACCGTCCCACATGAAATTCTCATGCCATGCGAGGTTCCATAAGCCAGGCGCATTACGCGTTCCGAGCAAACCATCAACACCATGACTTACCTGGTGCTCCGTGTTGGCAAATGCAGATACCTGTTGGTGACAACTACCGCACGAAATGGTATTGTCGCGCGATAACCGCGGGTCATAAAAAAGCTTTCTCCCGAGCTTGAAACCGTCGAGCGTTACAGGATTTAAACTGAAATCGTAATTCGATTGTGGAAATCCTTGCGGGATGTAGAACTTAACGTCTTCGGCCTGTGTTTCAATCGGAATTTCCGGATCGACCGTACAACCACCGAAGAACGCAACGATACAAAGTGGCGACGCCACTAAAAGCCCTACCACGGCGGCACGGCGAGCACGGCGAAAAAGTGGTGTCGGGATCGTATCCTGACACGGCCTCGGTCTGTGTCGGGATTGGGATCCCGACACCACACGCCATGCTCGCCAAGTCGCCATGATTAATTTTGAATCGAAGTAATAGTAAACATATCCAGGTAGTTATCAGCGATACTGGTTGAGATTGCATCAGCAGCATTCACCACACTGTACGAAGAGAAATCGATTACGTTGGGCGACTGGAACCACTCGTTCAGATCGTTGTTCATGTGAATAGTTGGAACCGTATTCGTAGTTACAATTGCCGTTGCAGAGTTAAATGATGGATTGAACCAACGCTGACCTGCATACTGTCCATCAAAACCAGCGATGTGAAACACAACCAGATTAAATCCAGATGTGGAACTCGGTGAATGTCCTTCGAACTTCGACATGATATATCCCGAACTCCATGTCCAGAACATTCCATTCGCAGGATCGAGTGCTCCGGTTTGTGCGCCAGAAACATTTCTTGCACTGTCGACACCAACCATAAAATTCATACTGAGATATGTTCCTGCCGGCATGCTGTCGACATACACTTTGAGTGAATTTGTATCACCTACATCTACGAGGTGATAGCTTTCCGGTTCGTACCAGGTATTCCCAAGATTATCCGTGAACGAAATATTGCTGATGTAATACTTGTACGTTTCAACACTGAAGGAATCGCCGTTGAGATTCATGTAACGCCGAACATCATCTGCGATCAATGCACTGCTTCCAACCACATGATTGAAATCAATACAGATTGCACTTCCGGTTGGTGGAATGTTTGGATTCGGAACTACCGGAATTACCGGATCTGGATCTGGATCAACAGGATCTGGTTTGCATGCAGCGATAAGACTAGCTGCGAATACTACAGTTGCGAAGAAGCGGAAAGTAAATTTCATGTGTCATAAAGATACGAAATCAGTAGGCAGTAGCTCAGTTGGCAGTAGGCAGTCTGCTAGGTGGGTAAAATGTGCCAATAAATGGTCAATTTCCCTGCTATGCTGAACGCTTCGCCCCATTCGGGAACGTGATCAGAAACTCTGTTCCCGTCTCGTACATCGACTTCACACTGAATTGTCCGCCAAGTGATTCTACAATTTCACGAACCATGTACAGTCCGAGTCCGCTTCCTTCGCTCGTACTATTGGCTTTGTAGAATACGTCAAAAATCTTATCGAGATACTCATCCTTAATACCACGACCGTTATCGCGCACCTCAATCTGGACGCTTGCCGGATCAATTACAGCTGTTACCTCTACGTAAGATTTCTTGCGGATATCACTGAACTTAATTCCGTTGGAAATCAGATTTTTGAGCACAGTATATAACCGGTTGTGATCGCATATAAGCGGAGCCGATTGGTTAACGATCAGATTCAGTTTTACATTGTGATTACCGCTGAGCGCTTTCAGCTGTTGTTTGCATTCATGAAATACTTCGCCGATGTTAACTTCGGAATTCTTCAGTTCCATTCTGGATATTTCTGAAAACACACCGATATTCTGCAACATATCATCGAGGTTCTGAATGGTGAGTTCCAGTTTGTCGAGAATTTCATTCTTATCGGGTTCTACTTTGCTGGTACGCGCGAGATTGATCAAGCCAAGTCCGTTGCAGATGGGAGTACGGAATTCATGCGAAACGCTATAGAGAAAACGATCGAGAACAGAATTCATTTTTTTAATGCGTGAGTTCTGTGTTTCCAGCAGGTTAATAAACTTCTTCTGATCGGTTATATCGCGTGATAGAATGAGAACTCCCTGCGGAGCCGGTTGCATTGTGAGTTTGAACCAGCCGCTTGTTCCGTCAGGGAATTTTGACTCATTTTCCATTTCAATATACTTCCGCTCAATCATGCACATGCTGAGATTCTGAAACATGAGAGTCCTTTCAATTCCAGGATCCTGTTCCATCATCGTCTTCCCGATCAGCTCATTCCTGTTCGTTTTACTTTGCAATGCGATAATATTATTTACATAGAGATAGCGCCAATCGAAACCAACGATCTGCACACCTTCAATCATTCCATCGATGGTGTACTGGAACTGCTCTTCGCTCTGCTTGAGTTTTGCCCTGTCGTTCTGCTGACTGATTGCAGAAAGAATGGCAATCGAAAGTCGGGAAAGATTGTTTTTGAGAATATAATCTGCAGCGCCCGACTTGATCACGGAAACTGCAAAATCCTCCGAAACAGTGCCGGTAACAAGAATGAACGGAACGTCCGGATAAAGATTCTTCGAAATTTCAAGTGCCTCTTTGGAATCAAAACTTGGCAGGCTGTGATCGCTGAGAATCAGCTGCGGTTTGAATTCGTTGAGACCTGTAATGAACGCATTCCGGTTATCCACCAGCTTTACGTCGAAATTCAATCCTCCTGTTTTCAGCGCATGTTGAATCAGCCGCGCGTCTGATGGCGAATCCTCTAACATCAAAATCTTCAACTTCTCCTGAACTGCCCCCACGTTTAAGGTTTTGCGTCCTGGTTCACCAGCATCCAGTACATGCCGAGTTCAACAACTGCTTTTGAAAAATTATCGAATCCAACCGGTTTAACCACGTAACTGTTTACGCCGAAGCTATACGCAGTTTTAATGTCGCTGTCTTCCTTGGAAGAAGTCATAACGATCACCGGAATATTTTTTGTCCGCTCATCATTTTTGATCGCATGCAAGACTTCCAGTCCGTCTACTTTGGGCATCTTCAGATCGAGCAACACAATCTTAGGTTTGTTTTCAATGTTCCGTTCTGAATATTGTCCCTGCGCGAATACAAAATCAAGCGCCTGTGCACCATCGCTCACGTGAACAATATTGTTGCACAGATTATTCTGCTGTAATGCGCGTATCGTAAGCTTCGCATCCGATGGATTATCCTCTACTAATAATATTTCTACTGCGTGGTTGATCATAATCTAGTCGTTAAGTTCTTCTTCCGGCAGAGAGAAATAGAAGGTAGCTCCTTCATTTTCTTTTCCTTCTGCCCATACTTTTCCTGCGTGTTTTGCAACAACCCGCTGTACAATGGCGAGTCCCACTCCTATTCCTTCAAATTCATCTGATCCATGCAGACGCTGAAAAACTCCGAAAAGCTTATCGTAATACTTCATATTGAACCCGGCACCGTTGTCCTTTACGTAGTAAATCACATCTCCATTCTTCTGTTGTGAACCAATTTCGATTGTTGGTTTCGGATTCTTCGAAGAATATTTCACGGCATTGGAAACAAGATTTAAAACAACCTGTTTCAGCATTTCCCGATCTCCGGTTGTCTCCTCGAGTGGTTTAATATGAAACATCAGTTTTTTATTCGTTTTTCGGAATTCGTCGGCTGTTGAATTGAACAACTCGTGCATATCTACTCGCGCTTTTGAAACAGGACGTTTGCCAAGACGAGAGAACTCCAGAAGATTATCAATGAGCTGACCCATCTTCTTGGTGTTCTTTAGAATTTCATTGAGCGAATCGTTAACATCTTCAGCGAGATCAGCACCGAGATCACGTCTGAGAATTTCAGAGAAGCCATTAATTGCACGAAGCGGACTGCGCAAATCGTGTGACACAGAATATGTAAACGACTCCAGCTCCTTATTGATTGCAGCAAGTTCTTCAGTTCGTTCGTCAACTTTCTTCTCCAATGTGAGATTCAGATTGTAGATATCGAGTTCAGCCAGTTTCTGCTGCGTAACATCCCGCACAATAATCACAAGGCGTTCCACATCACCCGTCAAACTCGTTACGGGACTCATTGTGCTTCTGTAGAAAATTACACCATTCGGTCCCTCCACTGCACTTTCAAATGTTTCGGCGGTGTGCGTTTCAATCACATGCTGGAGTGTCTTTTTCACAGCAGCAGAATTGTCCTTGCCATGAAACTCTGCAATGTTTCTGCCGATCAACGAACCGGAACTGGAAATCCCTGAGTCGTGATTTACAGTGAGTATTTCGCCTTCGTGACTGATCAGGAGAATATGGTCCTTCGAATTCTGGAAAATGATACGATAGCGTTCTTCGCCTTCGCGGATCATTTCATTTTTTTCCTGGAAGTATGCTTCGGCAAGACCGTACATAGCGTAGTCGAGGAACATCGTCATGCCATCGTTAACGTCAAGAGCGTCACTAATGTCCTTGAAATCGCGCTTGATTCTTGGCACCATCAAGACTTTTATCAACTTGATCAGTTCATACCAATCGGTATACCTGACATTCATGCGCGCGTACATGCGCCCTTGCTGAACAAGATCTTTCGCGTATTCTTCCCATTTTCCGTCGTAGATGGCAGCTCTCTGCATTTCTTCAGAGCGATCATTTTGCGCCTTCTGCATTTCAGGCGTCATAGACCGCATCATCGGGCCAAATACGGGGTGATCTTTTAACCGTTCCTGAAATTCGAGTTGAAGCTCATCCTTGTAGCGCTTGTTGTACTCGAAGTACTTTTTCAGAACAGCAATTTCCTCCCCCGAGAAATTGGGAAGAACGATCGCGTCCTCCTTTGTGGTGACACTCATCATCTTCCTTGAATGCTTGGTTCAAATCAAATATAACGCACGGATGAGAATAAAGCAAAAATTGATGAATTTTGAATTTATCTTCGAAAAGTAGTCGGTAATGTTAGATTTTCGGTCGTCAAATTTCACCGCAGTAAGGAGTGACCACTGCCCGAACGATTCCGCATCCCGGACGGACGAGTGCAAAAAGTGACCTTGCAATCAAACTTGTATATGCTCCTTAAAACATTTATTACCAACAATATATCCGTTTACAAACGTTTACAAATACTTACAGTCGACTACAAACGTTTAACACCCGACTAATTCAAACCGACTGATTCACCTTTGCACTGTTGTTTGTTCAACGATCGTTCTTTCTCTTCCTGCATTTCACTTTTATATGCACGACTCTATCTGTAATCTATATCCAAATCAATAACCATTTAATTTTTTCAATCAAAGTTTATCTATGAAAACTCCGAAAAACAATCACGTGAAAATGTATGTATGTCTCGGCACTCAGCCGGTAGTAAAGACAACAGGTAACGGCAAACGCATGGCGAATTTCTTCGCAATGAATGTCAGTCCCGATGACGCCTGTCCTCCTCCCGATAGCTATCGGGAACAAAAATTCCAACCGTCAACAAAATGGTTCCGCGTTATTTCGTGGGACCAGCTTGCAGAAACCGCAGGACGTCACCTGCACAAAGGCAAAAAAGTATTGCTCATTGGAAATGTAGTGACACAAGAATTCAAAACCCGCAAGGGACAAATCAAAACCAAAGAAGTAATCGTTGCGAGCAATATCGTGCTCCTCGATTCGGGTAAAGCCCCGCATATTAATAATGCCGCATAAGAATACCAATTACGCTTACCAGTTTATATACCAGTTAATTTTTCAATTGTTTAATTTTTTTAAATCCATTTTAACTATGAGTTATCCAACAAATCAGGTTCACATTATCGGTCACCTCGGAAAAGATCCGGAAGTAAAAACACACGAGTCAGGAAAAAAGAGCGCACGTTTTTCAGTAGCTGCAAAAGAAGCTTACATCAATGAAGCCGGCAAACGTGTTGAAACCACAGAGTGGATCAGCGTCACCGCCTGGAACGGCCTCGCCAACGTATCTGAAAAATATCTTCAGAAAGGCAAACAGGTTGCAATCTGCGGAAAGATCCACACCCGTGAATACACCGATGCAAAAGGTGAGCGTAAATGGATTACAGATGTAGTTGCGACTGACATTCTTTTACTCGGGACTAAACCGAAGGAAGAAGCAGCATAAGCTGGAACCTTAACAATTGCAAGGACCGGGGTCATGAGACTTCGGTCCTTTTGCTAACTAACTTGACTATTAATTAAACTGCAAAGGCGCAGAGGCGCTAAGGATGCGCAAAGAAAAATATTATGACTACAGAAGAACTCAATGAATTATCTTATAAAGTTGTCGGAGCGGCAATAGAAGTCCACCGGGCAATGGGTCCAGGACTCTTGGAGAGCATTTATGAAGATTGCATGATTGCTGAATTGAAATTACGTGGAATCAAAACGCAATGTCAGGTGCGGGTTCCATTGGTATACAAAGGACAGGAACTCCATTCCGATTATTTAATCGATCTGTTAATTGAAGAAGAAATCATACTTGAATTGAAAGCTGTTACCGACCTACATCCCGTATTTGAGGCTCAAACAATTTCCTACCTCAAATTGGCTGAAAAGAAACTTGGATTTCTATTGAATTTCCACGTTCCTATAATGAAAAATGGAATCAAGAGATTTGTAAATGGCTTATAGATTCCTTTGCGTATCCTTAGCGCCTCTGCGCCTTTGCAGTTGAAAAACTACTCTTGTGTTATGGCTAAAACGGCTGAAATGCTGTCAAAAATCTTACTTTTGTAATCTGATTTACCAGACCACCTGAATTTATGAAAGACCTTTTTGATAAAATCCGTGATAACCGCGGACCGCTTGGCCAACACGCGAAGCAATCGCATGGCTATTTTACTTTCCCGAAGCTCGAAGGAGATATCGGTCCACGCATGATTTTCCGTGGACGTGAGCGCCTGAACTGGAGTCTCAATAACTACCTCGGACTTGCGAATCACCCTGAGGTGCGCAAAGCGGATGTTGAAGGTGCTCAGAAATTCGGTCTTGCAGCTCCAATGGGTGCGCGCATGATGTCGGGTAACTCAAATTACCACGAACAACTCGAAGCAGGTCTTTCAGCACTTGTGAAAAAAGAAGATACCATTCTCTGCAACTTCGGTTACCAGGCAATGGTTTCTGCAATTGATTGTCTTGTTGACCGTCACGACGTAATCGTATACGACGCGGAAGCACACGCATGCATCATCGACGGCGTACGACTTCACATGGGCAAGCGTTTTGTGTATCCGCACAACGACATGACTTCATTGGAGAAACAACTCGAGCGTGCAACGAAGCTCACTGAAATTTCAGGCGGGGCAATTCTCGTAATCACGGAAGGTGTTTTCGGAATGAGTGGCAACCAGGGTAACCTGAAAGATATCGTCGCACTGAAAAAGAAATATACGTTCCGCTTGTTCGTTGATGACGCACACGGTGCAGGAACCATGGGACCAACAGGTGGCGGAACCGGTGAAGCTCAAGGCTGTCAGGACGGAATTGATATTTACTTCGGAACATTCGCAAAATCGTTTGCATTGATCGGCGGATATATTTCTTCGACTGAAAACGTTGTAGAATATCTCCGTTATAACATGCGTTCACAGATTTTTGCGAAATCACTTCCGCTTCCACTCGTTTACGGATTGCTGAAGCGTCTCGAGTTGATGAATACAGAAAAACATCTCCGCGAGAATCTCTGGAAGATCACGCACGCTCTTCAGAAAGGTTTGAAAGATCAAGGCTTCGATATCGGAACAGCAACAACTCCGGTTACTCCGGTTTACTTAAACGGAACAATTCCTGAAGCAACGAACCTGATTCTTGATCTTCGCGAGAACTTCAACATCTTCTGTTCGATGGTTGTTTATCCTGTTATCCCGAAAGGACAAATCATTCTTCGCTTGATCCCGACAGCGGTTCACACGATTGAAGATGTGCAATACACGATTGATGCATTCGCGAAGATCCG
>CAYUTR010000111.1:0-13391 GCA_964447465.1 uncultured Chryseobacterium sp. | reverse complement strand
GCATTTCGCTAACGTGCAGGATAAATTACTCAACGTTCTTCAGCTTCAGAAAACGGGCTCAGGAACTGGCGCAAGCAACGCCCTGATCGAAGCAAGTATTAATCAGCGCATCAAAGAACTGCGACCTGTTCCGTTTACATCTGCAGTTGATTTCCGTCAGAACCGTCGTTATGTAAAGTGGGCGCTTATTCCCTTGCTCGCAATCGTAACTATTGTATTTACCAACGCAAACCTGCTTACTGAAAGCGCGAATCGTCTGGTAAATCACTCCGAGTATTTCGAAGAGCAGGCGCCATTCACGTTCAATATCGAAAACTCGCTCGAAGCTGTTGAAAACGAGGACTTTACGCTCGACGTAAAACTTACCGGTGAAGAAATTCCCAATGTAATTACGCTTCTTGTCGATGGCAACGAATACGCGATGACGAAGGAGAATACCATAGACTTCAATTACGTTTTCAGAAACGTGCAGGCAGAAAAATCTTTTCGATTTTCTGCGGATGGATTTGTTTCGAAAGAATACGTTCTGAAAGTGTTGCCAAATCCTATCGTGCTCAACTTCGATGCCGAACTGAAATATCCTGCTTACACCGGGAAGAAAAACGAAACCGTACGGAACACCGGCGATCTTGTTGTTCCTGCCGGAACTGTGATCAACTGGAATTTCTCTACGCGCTCTACGAATGCGTTTACGATGAAATTCATTGACAGTATTTACAATCTCAATAAAGTTGGCGATGATCGTTTCGCATTCTCGAAGAAAGTACTCGAGAGCGAGCGCTATTCACTGCACACTTCGAATCAGTTTCTCAAGGGAAAAGATTCAATTGACTACTCCATCAGTGTTGTGCCCGATCTGTATCCTGCAATCAGTGTTGATGAACGGAAAGATTCAATTTCTCAGCTCCGCCTCTACTTCACCGGCGAAGTAAAAGATGACTATGGATTCACACGCTTGCAATTCTCTTATCGTCCGCTGAACAAGAAAGATTCATTGGGGAATGACGTTCCGATGACCACGCAATTCGTGAACCTTCCGGTGAGAAATAATCTCGTGCGCGATCAGTTCTATTACTTCTGGGATCTTTCTGCAATGGGAATTGCAGTTGGCGACGAAATCGAATATTACTTCGAAGTGTGGGACAACGATGGCGTGCACGGATCAAAATCTACGCGTTCACAACGCATGATCTACAAAGCGCCAACAGCGCACGATCTTGCCAACATGAATGATTCTGCCAATGCGCAGATTGAAAAAGACCTTGAAGCGGCAATCGAAGAATCGAAGTTGCTGCAGGAAGATATCGATAAGCTTCACCAGCAGATTCTCGAGAAGAAAAACGTAGGATTTGAAGAGCGTCAGAAACTCGAAAATCTGAAACAGAAGCAGCAGTCGTTGCAACAACGCATTGATATGCTGAAGCAGCGCAACGCGCAAAACCAGCAGCAGCAGCAAGACTTCCAGCAGAACGATCCTGAGAAACAGCAGGAACAGGACGATCTTTTCAATCAGCTTTCTACTGAAGACATTCAGAAGATGATCAAGAAGATGGAAGACCTGATGAAGGATCCGCAGAAAGACAAAACGCAGAAGACGCTCGAGGAAGCAAAAGAAGATCAAAAGAACACCGAGAAAGATCTCGATCGTACACTTAATCTTTTCCGCGATCTGCAGTTCCGTCAGAAGTTGGATGATGCAATCAAACAACTCGACACTCTGCAGAAGCAACAGGACTCGCTTTCTAAAATGGCGGAAGACAAAAACCTAAGTAAGAAGGAGAAAGATAATATCGCGAAAGCACAGGATAGTTTGAATAAGCAGTTCGATCAGCTACGCAACCAGCTTGACAAAGCAGATTCAATCAACCAGAAACTGGAAGAGCCACACGAAATGCCGAATACGGACCTCCAGGAAATGGAAATCCAGAAGGAGCAGCGCGACGCCAGCCAGGAAATGAAAGATGGCGATTCGAAGGAAGGTGGAGAATCGCAGAAAGATGCTTCCGATAAGATGGAACAGCTTTCCAAGGACCTTAAATCTGCGCAATCGAACATGGACAAGGAAGAGAATGCAGAAGATGTGCAGACCGTACGTACACTTCTCGACAACCTCCTCCAGCTTTCATTCGATCAGGAAGCATTAATGATGAAGTTGCGCAAGACCGGCACCAGCGATCCGCAGTACCCGACTTTAGCGCGAGAACAAAATCGTTTGCGCGATAATGCGCGCATGATTGAAGATTCACTTCTTGCGCTTACGAAACGCAATCCTGCAATTTCTCCTTTGGTGAATAAGGAAATCACCAATATCAATTTCAACATGGATAGGGTGATTAAAGCCCTTGCCGATCGCGAAACTGGCGAAGCTCAGAATGGTCAGCAGCGTACGATGACTGCGATCAACACACTTGCGTTGATGCTGAACGAGTCGCTCGAGAACATGATGGCGCAAATGAACCCGAAGAATCAGGGTGAGCCGAAAGATTGTAAAGGCGGCAAATGCAAAAAGCCGGGAAGTGGAAAACCTGGTCAGTCCGGCAAGAACAAGCCCGGAATGAAAGGAATCCGTCAGCAACAACAAAGCCTCAACCAGCGCATGAAAGACGCGCAGCAGAAGGGCCAGAACGGCCAGGGAGGCGCTAGCGCAGAAGAACTGGCGAAGATGGCCGCAGAGCAGGAACAGATCCGCAGAATGATGCAGGAGTCGCTTAAGGACACGGAGAACGATGGTGCAGGAACTCCAGGAGGAGACGCTGCAGAGAAGATGGAAGAAACCGAGACTGATCTTGTAAACAAGAACATCACGGCGGAGACATTAGCTCGTCAGCAAGAAATCCTGGACAAGATGCTCGACTTCGAAAAAGCAGAACAGCAACGCGAGCAGGACGAACAAAGACAAGCCAACGAAGCAAAAAATTACGAATTAAGTAACCCTGACGGGTTTTCGGAGTATAACAGACAAAAACAACAAGAAGCTGAGTTGTTGAGAACTGTTCCGCCGGCCCTTACGCCGTATTACAAGAACAAGGTCAACCTCTACTTCAGCGGAGTTGAGTAACCATGACCCTAATACACGAAATGATCAGGGAACAAAAGATTTCGTTTCCGTCTGCATCCGGGAATATCGTAATTGTCGAAAAGCTGATTAACGATATTTGCTCCTCTTACAGCGTATCAGAAGACTACTACGGTAATATTCTTGTGGCGGTAACCGAAGCGGTTAATAACGCGATGCAGCATGGCAACAAACTCGATCCTGCCAAGAAGGTAGATGTTGAGTTCAAGGCGGGAGAGAAGACCATCACATTCCTGGTACACGATCAAGGCGAAGGCTTTGATTATAGCACCCTACCCGACCCTACCAATCCAGAGAATATCGAGAAGCCAAGCGGCCGCGGAGTTTTCCTCATGCGTCACCTTGCAGATAAAGTGGAGTTCTCAGATGACGGTCGTACCGTACATCTCAACTTCCACATCTCTCCAAATTAAAATCGGCACATAGGCACATCGGCATATTGTACCGCCGGTTGTCTAACCGAACAACTGCCAGCTGATTGGAAAGCATACTGTTCTTCTCCGACGGAATTAAATTCAACTTACGCGATCGCTCACAGATCCGCCTTTGGCTAACGCGCGTTTCCCGTAAACACAACAAGCGCATTGCCGGCATCAACTACGTTTTCGTGACAGACAAAAAGTTGCTGGAGATGAACCGCCAATATCTCGACCACAATACATTCACCGACATCATCACTTTCCAAGGCGACGCCCCCAAAGGGTCCATTGCCGGGGAGATTTTCATCAGCATTGATCGCGTGAAAGCAAACGCATTGCAATTCAAACAATCTCAGAAGAACGAACTCTGTCGCGTTATGGCACACGGTTTGTTGCACCTGTGCGGCTTCAAAGACAAGACCGAAAAGGATCAGCGCGTCATGCGGAGCCAGGAAGAAAAAGCATTAGATTTACGTACATTCTAAAACCGGCATGAAACCGTCTTACGGTTCACGAATTCAAAATCTTAAAATGACATCAAATGAGTAAAACATTCTTTACTATCCTTCTGTGCGTTACGATGACACTGGCGTACGCTCAAACTCCGGCACCTGCCGCAGCGAGCAACACACACGTTGCTCCTACCCTGTCTGAAAAGCAAAAGACACTTTGCAAGACGTGGAAGTTTACTGGAAGCGAATCTTTCGATTTGCCACAGCCTCCTACTGCAGCTCAGAAAAACGATCTGGTAAACCTGATGGCCGACGGACGCTATCGCCTTATTCTTGATGGCGTTGCTGAAGGCGGAACATGGACAGTTGATGCTGGCTGCAAGTGGATCACGATGACTTCAGATGCTGGCGTGGTGAAGAAATTCCAGGTACTTACGCAAACTGATTCATCACTGAAAGTTGATTACCGCGATGGCGACGGAACGCACAACGTTCTGCTTTACGCTCCAGAAGGAACTCCGGCTCCCGCAAAGAGATAGTCTCTTTATCGGGTTCGACCCGCAAACATATTGTTAGCCCCGTTGGTTTTTCCTACGGGGCTTTTTCTTGTCTTGTTCCACGTGGAACGAACTTCGGCTCCGCTCAGTTTGACTCTTACCCAAATCTAGATCTGGGCATGTGTCAAATTGAGCGGAGCCGAAGGGTGCCTACTGATTTAGTATCTTTGCGTCATGTCAGTACTTGGAGATTATGATGTAATTGTTGTTGGAGCCGGTCATGCCGGATGTGAAGCCGCTGCCGCTGCTGCCAATATGGGATCCAAGACCCTTTTGGTGACCATGAACATGCAAACAATTGCCCAGATGAGCTGCAACCCTGCAATGGGCGGCGTAGCAAAAGGACAGATCGTACGTGAGATTGATGCCCTTGGAGGATACTCCGGAATCGTAACGGATAAGACTGCTATTCAATTCCGCATGCTTAACCGATCGAAAGGTCCTGCCATGTGGAGTCCGCGTGCGCAATCTGATCGCTGGAGGTTTGCTGAAGAGTGGCGTTTGATGCTGGAGCGCACACCTAATCTTGACTTCTGGCAGGACATGGTTTCTGGACTTCTGATCGAAGACGGGAAGCTATGTGGTGTCATTACCAGCATGGGTTTGGAGGTTCGCGGCAAGGCTGTAGTTCTTACTAACGGAACGTTCCTGAATGGGAAGATTCACATTGGCGAGAAGAACTTTGGTGGCGGACGAACAGGGGAGAAGGCGGCTACCGGAATTACTGAACAACTTGTTTCGCTTGGTTTCGAAAGCGGACGCATGAAGACTGGAACACCTCCGCGTGTTGATGGAAGATCGTTGGATTATTCGAAGATGGAAGAGCAGGGCGGTGATGAACTGCCAGAGAAGTTTTCCTATTCTTCAGAGACAACTGCCCTTATAAAACAGCGTCCGTGCCATATCACTTATACCAATGACGAAGTTCATGAGATCCTGAAAACCGGGTTCGAAAAGTCGCCTATGTATGCCGGAAGGATTGAAGGTCTTGGGCCTAGATATTGTCCGTCTATTGAAGACAAGATTACCAGGTTTGCCGACCGCACGCGCCATCAGATTTTTGTTGAACCGGAGGGTTGGGAGACTGTAGAGGTCTATGTAAATGGCTTCTCAACTTCACTTCCCGAGGAGGTGCAGATGAAGGCCCTTCGTAAAATTCCTGGTTTTGAGAACGTGAAGATGTTCCGTCCGGGATATGCCATTGAATACGATTACTTCCCTCCAACTCAGTTAGATTCGACCCTTCAGACGAAGCTGGTCAAGAACCTGTATTTCGCAGGGCAGATCAATGGAACTACGGGTTACGAGGAGGCGGCTTGTCAAGGTCTCATGGCCGGAATCAATGCTCATCTTGGTATTACCGGTAAGGAGCCATTTATTCTTACCCGTGCCGATGCTTACATCGGTGTGCTGATTGACGATCTGATTACCAAAGGAACAGAAGAGCCTTACCGGATGTTTACCTCGCGGGCAGAGTATCGTATTCTGTTGCGCCAGGATAATGCCGATGTTCGTCTTACCCCCAAAGGGTATCAGTTGGGCCTGGCTTCTGAAGCTCGCCTGAAGCGGGTGGAAGAGAAGATTGCCAATGCCGATCGCATTATTAAGTTTCTACGTGACCAATCTATTACACCGGAAGAAGCTAATGGATTCCTTGAGTCAATTGATACAGCACCAATCAATCAGAAAGTCAAGTTGACTTCTGTATTAGGTCGTCCTGGTATTTCTATATGGAACTTGATTTCTATTTGTAAACCGGCGCAAGAGTTTCTTACTAACTACGGCAAAGAAGACATCGAGCAGGCTGAAATCAAGATCAAGTACGAAGGCTACATCCAACGGGAAAGTGATCTCGCCGATAAGATGCAGCGCCTGGATCACGTGGTGATTGAAGATGATATGAACTACCACCAGCTTGCTTCACTATCGAAAGAGGCGAAAGAAAAGCTTTCCAAAATGCGCCCCCGTTCTTTGGGTCAGGCGTCACGCATCAGTGGAATTTCTCCTGCTGATATTTCCGTGTTGATGATTTACATGGGTCGATAGACCAAGATTTCCCGGTCACGACGATCGTCTGTAGATAGGCTTACCTGTAAACAGGCCCGGAATACCATTTCCCCGTTTTTCATGTGAAACATCAAGTGTTGGGTAATTCACCCGGCTTCGAATCCTGCTGAATTTGCCATTTTTTTACTTCAACCGCCCTTTCTGCGCAAAATATGCAGGTGCTGGCTAAAATATTTTCTATCTTCAAAAAATAGCAATATTAAATATAGAATAAATTCTTAATATATGATATACAGTTAGTTAAAATGATCGAATAGCATAAAAAATGATCACATATTGCCACAAAATATGTTTCACGTGGAACAATTTATAATTGTGGATAAAATGTGCATTGAAATCTATTATAAATATATCATAATGATCGACAAATCAATATATTTGAATACTAATTAAACCATATTTTATGGAATTCGGTTTCACAAGCCAACAAAAGTGCCCGATATGCGATTCTGAGAAAAAATCGCTGTTTCTGGTGTGCATCGACAATACGGTTAGTAAAAAGCCATTCGATCTGCAGGAATGCGGTGTTTGCGGATTTGTTTTCACCTCGCCAAGGCCCCAGAATTCGGATCTGGGAATGTTTTATGAGTCGGATGAGTACATCTCGCACTCGAACACCAAAAAGGGAATTGTGAGCCGTTTGTATCAGTCTGTGCGCAACAAAACACTGCGCCAGAAGCTTGGTTTGATCAACTCGCGCCAGAAAAAAGGGGCGCTCCTGGACATTGGCTGCGGAACAGGCGAATTCGCAAACGTGATGAAACTCGATGGCTGGAATGTTCGCGGAATTGAGCCGGGCGACAAAGCGCGTCAGGCTGCAAAGGAAAACTACGGACTCGATGTGCAGCCCGAAGAAGCGCTCGCGACCGTGGCGCCGGGAAGCATGGACGTTATCACCATGTGGCACGTGCTCGAACACGTTCCGGATCTCAACGGACGACTTCAGGAATTGAAGTCAATTCTCAAACAGGACGGACTCATCATCATCGCGGTTCCAAACAGAAACTCACACGACGCAGCCTACTACGGAAAAAACTGGGCAGCTTATGATGTGCCACGTCACTTGTGGCATTTCCGTCCGCAGGATATTCGCGCATTAGTTGGCGCCCACGGATTCGAAGTGAAAGAAGTTCTTCCCATGAAATTCGATAGCTACTACGTTTCCATGCTGAGTGAGAAGTACTCAACAGGGTCGGTGAAATACTTCTCCGCCTTCCGCCGTGGATGGATTTCCAATTCCCGCGCAGGGGCGGAGGCGTGGTCGAGCCAGATTTATGTGATTCGCAAGAAGTAGGAACGCGCGCCTTGTCTCCTTCGGCTACGCTCAGGATGACAAGGTCAGCGCCTCGCCGTTTGTCAGACTGAGCGTAGTCGAAGGCGGACAGAGGAGAGTCAGTTGATAAAATGGCCGCTGAATATTCGGGGCGACTGAGGTTAGTTTCTTTCTTTGTCATGGTAACCAAGAAAAAACACTCAGTCGCCCTTTTCAATTCTACCATGACCGAACGCACCGATCTCTCCTACATTCTCAATCATCTCGGTGAAGACCGCGAGAATTACTACAACGCCGTTAGCGCGCCAATCATTCTCTCCTCGAATTTCTGCTTCAGCAGCGTGAATGATATGCGAACCAAGCTCGAACATGAGCTCGAAACTCCATTTTATACGCGCGGTTACAATCCTACTGTTGCGATACTCCGAAAGAAAATTGCAGCACTGGAAAAAACGGAAGATGCTCTTGTGTTTGCCAGTGGATCGGCAGCAATTGCAGCAGCTGTGATGTCGGTCGTAAAAGGCGGCGACCACGTAGTTTGTGTGCAGAAACCATACAGCTGGACCAACACTTTGATTTCATCTTATCTCGCGAAATACGGAGTGGAACACACATTCGTATCCGCAACAGACGAGAATGAAATCTTCGCCGCGGTCAAGGCAAACACGAAACTGGTTTACCTGGAAAGTCCGAATTCCCTGACATTCGAAGTCCAGAATATAACCGCGATTACTAAATTCTGTCGCGAAAGGAAAATCACTACAATTATCGACAACAGCTACTGTTCGCCACTGAATCAGAACCCATCCGAAATGGGCGTTGATATCGTTGTGCATTCCGGAACGAAATACATCAACGGTCACAGCGACGTAGTGTGCGGAGTAGTGGCAACCACCAAAGCGCGCATCGACAAAATGATGCTGGAAGAATACATGACCATCGGTTCTATCATTGGTGCACAGGACGCCTGGCTCATCATGCGAGGATTGCGCACACTGGAATTACGCGTGAATCGATCTTCTTCATCAGCACAAGTAATTGCAGAGTGGCTCGAGCAACAACCACAGGTAGAAAAAGTAATTTATCCTACACTTAAGAGTAATCCCCAATACGATCTCGCGAAAAAACAAATGAAGCAGGGCGGGGGATTGCTGTCTGTTCGGCTCAAAGCGAAAGACATTGCGACGATGGAGAAATTTGTGGATTCACTAAAATGTTTCTTGATTGCAACCAGCTGGGGCGGACACGAATCACTGGTGTTACCGATCTGCGCGTTGAAAGCTTCAACTAGTTTGAGCAGTCAGTTGCCGTGGAATATGGTGAGGCTGTATATTGGCTTGGAGGATCCGGAGTTGTTGAAGAAGGATCTGGAAAACTCCCTGAGAAATATCTGATTTACATCTCGGGATCGAGTTGAACACCGACAATTTTTCGCGTTCGATCGTTATACGTGAACCTATAAGTGTCCCAATGATCAGATCGTTGTTCACCAATTTCCATTTCGGTAAAGCTATCTTCTAGCCCTTCGATTTTTACGTATCGGAATCCCAGCACCTGCGTACTTATAACCCTTCCGCCTTTATCGCGTTGAACGAAAAATATACTGTCTAACCGATCAAGATCGGCATCGGTAATAGTCGAATCAAAGTCTCCGCGAAATCCAATTAGTCCGCCGTTGGCAGATTGATTTGTCAATATGGTTTCAAACAATATCCGGAGAGAGTCGGCTTGTCTCAATGCAGCGATGGTATATGCCAATGATTCGCCAGAAGAATAATTGGCAAGATCAACACCGCTCTTATCGGTGACCGTAACGTCGACTCCATCGAAAGCGGACAGATCTATTGCCTTGGACTCAGAATAAAAACGGAGCGCGGCAGCAGATGAATTTCTCCAGATAGGAAATGATGCCAATCCCTGGTCGACGTTGACGAGCCCGATTTGTACAACCTGAAACGTATCTCCATCGCGTATAGTAATGCCAGCTTTGATCGTACATTCTTCGGGACCGAATTGCTCCTCAAGAGCAATTGCTTGTAGTTCGTATGGCGCATTTTCGGACGAGCATCCCGTCAGCAACAAGATGAGGGCGAAAATGAAGGTGCTGATTACGTTTCTGGTATCGAAGAAGTTCATATGCTTAACCATGAAATTCTGCTTGCTAAAAATTAAGCCTTGCAAAAGCAAGGCTTAACTTGTGACCCCGAGAGGATTCGAACCTCCAACCAACAGAACCGGAATCTGTCATTCTATCCAATTGAACTACGGAGCCGTAATTATGGCGCAAAGATACGCATGTAGGGCAGAAAGTCGCCCCGCAGCACAATAAACGCCCCGTTTCTCTGTTATTACAGCGCACATTAGTTAAATTTGAACTTCATGAAACTGCGATACGGCCTTACAGCCATACTTCTTGTTTTATTGTCCTCGTTCGCACTGCGCGCAATGCCGATCGGCTCGTGGAATATTCACTTGCCTTATTACCAATGCACATCAGTAACGATGAGCACATCACACGTTTGGACGGCGACCGACAATAGTTTGTTCCGTCTTACTAAAGCAGATTTCAGCACAGAGAAGATTACAAAAATTGAAGGGCTTTCTGATTTGTCAATCGGAACAGTTGAATACAATCCATACAATGGAGTAGTAGTAGTTGGATATCAGAACGGGAACGTCGACATCATCAAGGGAAATAAAGTTTACAATCTTCCCGACATCAAGCGTTCGCAGATTGTAGCGAACAAATCCATCAACAGCGTTTATTTCATTGGAGCAATTGCATACGTCTCAACCGGTTTTGGAATCATTGTGATTGACACCGATCGCAACGAAATCAAAGACACTTATCTCATCGGACCGAACGGAGCTTATCTGGCGGTGTATGATATCATTTCAGATGGTACCACAATTTTCGCTGCTACCGCAACCGGAATTTACAATGCGCTTCTGAGTAATCCATTTCTCGCAAATTTTTCTTCGTGGAATCAATACAGTGGATTACCCATTGGTGCGTATAACAGTATTGAAATATTCAATGGAAGATTAATCACCTGTCAGACCAGACAGCCAGCGCAGTTCGCACTGGATTTTGTTTGGTACACAGACATCGCGACAATTGCATGGGATACACTCGTCGACAGCATCACTGTAATGGACATGCAGGTAGCGAACAATGGATTATTTATCGCCGACAAATTCGGAATACTGGAGTATGATGCAGGTTTAAGTCTGACTCACATCTGGTACACACAAGGCAACAATGTTGGTTTGTGGCCGAATGATATTGCTGTTGATGTTAATGCTACAATCTGGTATGCCGATGATCAGGTGGGACTAGTTCACATGCTGAACGATCAATACGGAATTGCTTATCGCCCGAATGGCCCCGTGAGTACCAGTGCAGCATTTATGGATTTCGAAGAAGGTAGATTGTGTGTCGCCCCTGGCGGAAAAGATGATGCGTGGAATAATATTTACAATCGCGCAGGTATTTCTTTCTACCAGAATAACTGGTGGGACGTGATGAAGAAAGAAACGGTTCTTGCGCTGGATACGCTTGATGATATCAACTTCTGTAAGATCGATCCTTCGGACAATACACACGTGTGGCTTGGATCATGGGGGAAGGGTTTGATTGAGGTGAGGAATAATCAGGTCGTGAATGTTTTCAATCACTACAATTCAATATTGGACAGGAAGGTTGAATATTCGTGGTGTGGTATTGGTGGAATTCAGTACGACGAAGAAGGAAATCTCTGGATGGTGAATTCACATACGATGCAATGTCTGAAGGTGAGAAAACCTGATGGGACATGGGGAGAATTTGATTTCCAGGGATTCGTAGTTACCGGAACAACGGTAGGAAACCTGATGATCACCGAGAACGGACAGAAGTGGATTATCCTTCCGCGTAACGGAGGCATGCTCGTGTTCGATGATAACGGAACGATTGACAATCTGCTCGACGATAACAAGAAAAAACTTGGATTTACTGCTGGCATCGGCGCAATGCCGGGAACGGATGTGTTGTGTATGGCGGAAGACAAAGACAACGAAGTGTGGATTGGAACGGATCAGGGAATTGCAGTTTTCTATTGTGCAGAAACCATTTTTGCAAGTGGAGGATGTGATGCACAACAAATCCTGATTCAGCAGGGCGAGTACACACAGATCCTGATGGAGAGTCAGGTTGTGACGGCGATTGCAGTAGATGGCGCAAACAGAAAATGGATTGGTACGGAGAGTGGAGGAGTGTTCCTCATGTCGGAGGACGGGACAACAGAAATTCAGCATTTCACGGCCGATAACAGTCCGCTGCTGAGCGATAACGTAACCGGGATTACAATCGACCCTGCAACCGGAGAAGTATTCTTCTCAACCGGAAAAGGAATTGTTTCTTACAAGAGCGATGCGGTTGAAGGCGAAGATTTCAACGGCGATGTTTACGCTTATCCGAATCCGGTGAAACCAGAATATCACGGGCCGATTGCAATCAAAGGTCTCGTGCGCGATGCGGATGTCAAGATCTGTGACATCGCAGGCAACCTTATTTTCCAAACAACCGCACTTGGTGGACAAGCAATCTGGGATGGAAATAATTTCGCAGGTGAGCGCGCTGCATCAGGCGTGTACATTGTCTTCATCACCAATGAAGATGGCACGCAGAAGAAGGTGACGAAGATTCTGTTGATGAACTAGATCTCGATTTCCTGGCCGCTGATTTCGCTGATGACGCTGATTGACATTTTCAAAAAAAGAAATTTACAAATTGATTTTATCCGCCAGCGGATTGATCAGGGCGATGTCGCCCAAATCACTTTGAAAATTATTATAACACCAAAAGCATCAGCGACATCAGCGTAATCTGCGGCTAAACTGCGATCTTCGTGGCTAATGCTCTACAGCACCAAAGGCATCATCTTCCACACCGTTCCGTATTCGGATAGCCGCATCATCGCGAAAATCTACACGCAGGATTTTGGTTTGCTTTCGTTCATCGTTTCTGTTTCCCGCACTAAAAGCGGAAAAATAAAAACACCATTGCTGCAGACGCTCACGCAGGTTGAGATGCGTATCGAGAAGAAAGAAAAAAGTCATCTTCATGCATTACGCGATATTACACTTGGAGTTCCGTACGCGCATCTGCACAACGACATTGTAAAAACTACGATCGCACTTTTCGTGGCAGAGGTACTGTACAAAACGGTTCGCGAAGAGGAGCGTAATGAAGCACTGTACACATTTATATCCAGTTCTTTGTTGGCGCTGGATGTTGCACACGACGGAGTAGCAAATTTCCACCTTGTGTTCATGATGCATTTAGCGCGCTTCCTTGGCTTTTATCCGCTGGAGAATGATGCGGGCCCCAAAAGCGTTTTCGATTTAACCAACGGCACGTTTGTGGGCAATTCGCCTGGACACTTCAACTTCCTCGATGCGGTGGAATCAAGATTGTTCGAAGAAGTGTTTCACTCCGACTTTGAACACATGCACGAGCTGCAGATGAATGGTGAGAAGAGAAGGATTGCGTTGAATGCGATTATT
>CAYUTR010000110.1:0-13422 GCA_964447465.1 uncultured Chryseobacterium sp. | reverse complement strand
GAGTGGAACGGGTCATCGACCGTGTGTCGGGATGGGTATATCGTGTTGCCCGAAATAAAATCGCAGATATTTTCAGGAAGCGGAGAACGGAGTCGTTGGAAGCACGTTATGAAAAAGAATATGGCGATGGAGAGGAAGGGCTTGGCTTAAACGACTTGTTGCCTGATCCGTCGGCAGGTCCTGAAGCCGAATACGCACGCCGTGTGATCATGAGTGAGTTGATGCTTGCACTCGATGAATTGCCTGAAGAGCAACGCTGGGTCTTCTGGGAAAATGAAATCGAAGAACGTCCTTTCCGTGAGCTCGCGGAAGAGGCAGGAGTATCGCTCAACACTTTGCTTTCAAGAAAAAGATATGCTGTTTTATTCTTACGTGAACGCTTGCGCGATCTGTATGATGACCTCGGCAACTAGAAAAAATATAAACGAATTTAAAACGACATAATATGAAATGGTTTTTAAGATGCTTAGCAGCAGTTGTGGGATTCACAGCACTCGCATTTGCACTCGCATGGGTAACCATGTTGCTCTGGAACTGGCTGGTTCCGCTACTCTTCGGAGGACCTGTAATCGACTACCTTGAAGCGGCAGGACTGATGATCCTTGGACGACTACTCATTGGCGGATTCAAAGGCGGAAGAGGCGGATGTGGTTGCGGAAGCGGCGGACGCTGGGGACGTGGTGGACACGGTTACTGGAAACGTCGCTGGGAAGACAAGATGGCGAACATGACTCCGGAAGAAAAGGAGAAGTTCAAAATGGGCATGAACAAGTGCGGCGGTTGGGGACGTTGGGATGATTGTGAAACGGATACGCCGAAGACTGATAACAATGCGCAATAGACAATACGCAATGGGCAGTAGTTTACTGCGATGAAAAAAGAAAAGGTTCGGTACACAATGTTACTGAACCTTTTTTTATGTTGCTATTTTTCGATGACCAACTTCTTCGTCTCAACACTGCCATTACTATTGCTGCCACGGATAAAGTAAATTCCTTTCGCATAACCTGAAACATCCAAGATGTATTCATCAGAAAAAATAATGTCCTCGAAAATTAATCTGCCCGTACAATCAAATAACATGAGTACTGTATTTCTGTCCAATCCACCGATAACAACAAATTGATTTGCCGGATTGGGAGAGAGAGTAACTGTATTTGCAGAGGAACTTGTATTCTGAAGTCCGACCAGTGAAGGTCCGAATTTATTCACCAATGCTTCTGCGCCCGGACAATTTGAACAATAACTAATCGTGTATATGTAACCAAGCGAATCGACATAATAATCGGGCGCCATAAGACATGGCATTGAACATGACGGATGTGCAATCGTGCCTGTCCACAACATATTGAGTTGGGAATCGTATTGCTCCACCACGTGCTCACTGGTAATATTCTTAACGTAGAACAAATAAACTCCTCCGGCCGGTCCTGTTTTTAATCCCGCATGAGCACCAACCACTGAATCAATTGTTACCGAGTCCAAACATTGTCCCGTCAACAAATTGTAACTATACAAGTATTTAGCGTAGACGGATCCTGCACAGAGAATATATCCTACGTTATTTGTGCTATCCACAGCAAATGCTTTTTGATTTTGATGTGCGCCATGTGCAATCGTATCGGACCATAATAGATTCCCAACCGGGTTTGTAAACCGCACGTATGCTGTAGTTGTTGAAGAAATTACAGTCATCACTCCGTTTGACGAAGCTCCGGAGAACCAGTGATATTCGTTCTGAGCAGGATTGCCATCGGCAACGAAAGTTGTGACAATGCTCCCGCTTGTGTCATGAACATAACATACGAATGAGGTATCTGTCGAAGGAATTGCACAATACTCCATTACATTTCCGTTTGTAACGACCACCCTGTTTGCACCGGAAGATGGTGGCGGGGGTAATAATGCGTTAAGCGTATCCACGATACCGCTAGCATTAATGGTCATAACAAACATGTCCTGGGTTATGTTGCCCTTAGACACATACAACTTGTTTTGATAGATTACGGGAATCGCGCTAATATACTCACCGATGTATGAGCTCGACTGTACTTGCCGCGACGGGTTAACGAAATGAACGTATGAACTATCCCAGGCGGTACTGACTTCATGTTGCGCAAACAATAAATAACCTGGATCAAAAGGACTTTCAATAAAATACATTGGATCCTCGGAGAAACACATGCGCCATTCATATGCGGTGTCCAATAAATTGGCACCGCTAGAATCCATTGTCACTAGTGAAATCATTGATTCGTTGCAGGTATCCAGCAATACACCGCAAACCGCCACCAACTGTAAGCTTTCACGAACTACGATTGCTTTCGGAGCAACATCCGGATAGGTGACAGACCAGATTGGGGATGATTGGGCGATCAATCCACTTTTGAAAACCAACGTAAAAAGTAAAGCAAGATATTTCATACGAAAACGGCTAATGCATCCAAGGTAGTGAACCCGTATCATGTCACGACAAAAAATAAAAAACCGGATTGAAGTCCGGCTTTTTTATCTAAAATTTCACTAGGGTGGCTAGTCCAACTTTGTAACTGGCGATGGCTGTTCCCGCTTTCTGGATAATGCAAACATCACACCCGCCAACGTAATCAACGAGATAACAAACACAAGCGGAGAGTTTTGTTCTTGTCCCGGATGAACCGGTTCTTCAATTTCTCCGAACGGAACAATACTTCCCTGTTTCGTGCCAGCTTTTTTCTTCTCGAGATAACTATCGTACTCTTTTGGGTAATTGTAGTGGGCGGTAATGTCGCGACCTGTGAGCCATTGATACGTGTACAACTCATTCCAACGACGTTTTCCTAAATCCTGAATGTAGGTTTGTCCTTTAGCGCAGGAGAAATCTCCGCTTGCAGGATGCGTGAGAATGTATCGTCCCTGGAAATGTTCCTTGTTCGCTGTTTCCTGAAATAATAAGTCTTGCGGAAAGTGTGCGCGATCGTATGTAAGGTGCATGCGCGTGAAATACACTTCGCCCGCATAGGTATTTCCACCCGTGTGATAATCCTGTCCTTTGAACTCGAGCCAGTCAACACCAGCGTCCTTCAGTTCCTGCACCATTGGTGGATCGCCCACGCATGGATCGCAGAACACACTTTGCATCGGAGAAACTTCCCACGCGTATTCGAGGAACACCGTGTTCTTACCTTCACGCCCCCATGCTTTGTTATAGAGATCGCGATAAAATTCTCCAAACTCATTCTGCACAAACAGCGGCACTTTGAAATCAGTCGGAATCAACGACGTTCTGTAGTTGGTAGTTTCAATGCGTCCCACTTTCGAATACATGTAGATTACAAGATCCTGCACGCCGTTTGCGTTAGCCATGCCCAATCGAATCGGTAGCATGAACTTTGGTGAATTGTAAGAGATCTGCAATGGACGAAGCGGAACTGCGCCGGTTGCATTGTATGTGTCGAGATTTACTTTGCACACGAAGAATTTCATGTTCGTCTTGATGTACGGATCAAGAACTTCTTTCGCGCCGACAGGCATTTTGTAACCGTTGTCAATGAGCCACTGCTCAAGACCGCCGGATTCTTTTGCGGACAAAATGAGAATATCATATTCGCCAACGGTGTATTTCGCTTCAACCGTTACGCCGTAGTCTTTCTCCGCTTCCATGTCCATGGAAGCGTTGCCGGCCATCGCCATTTTCGGTGCTCCCATTTTGCTGCGAGAATAGTTGTATTGAACCGGCGTATAGCACGGATTCTCATCATAATATTCAACCAGTCGCGGTGCGGAATATGTATCGAGTTTATCGAACAGCAAGCGATCAGAAACACGGATGTCTTTTTCTTCCAGTACCACAGGAACAGGAACGACCATTGCGAAGTCTTTTACATCGCCTTCGAAGTCGCTCGACATTGTTACAGTCTGACGATCTCCGTTCTTCGCAATAATTACCTGCGAGGTTTTGTTGAAGAGTTTGATGTCGGCCTTCGCTACGTAGAAGCCGCAAAAGCTGTAACCGATGTTGCTCGTGAACATAATCACAGCGAGCAGTAGTGCTATTTTCTTCATGGGAATGTGAGTTAAATGTTTCGATGATACGATGATCGAATGATCCGATCTCCATACCGAAATCAAAAATAAATGTCAATCTCTATTTTAGATCGAAGTGGCAAATCATTGGTGGTGGTGTCGGGATCTCAATCCCGAAACTGCCACAATCTGATTTATCACTTAGTAGGCAGAACTTGGGCGGGCTTCCGCTTTCTCGACAAGGCAAACACCACCACAGCAAACGAAATCATGGAAATGAAAAACGCCATCATATCATTCTTCGGTTCACCGGCTTTCTCCGGAGTGAAACTACTGAACGGAACAAATGATCCTTGCTTTTTTCCCTGCGCGTCTTTGTTCAGGTAACTGTTATACTCCTTCGGGTAATCATAATGCGCAGTAATATCGCGACCGGTAAGCCACTGATAGGTGTACAATTCATTCCAGCGACGCTTACCAAGTTCCTGAATGTAAGTCTGACCTTTATCGCAGGAGAAATCTCCATTCGCGGGATGTGTCAAAATGTAACGGCCCTGAAATCTCTCCTTGTTCGCAGTTTCCTGGAACAATAAATCCTGCGGGAAATGTGCCCGATCGTACGTGAGATGCATACGCGTGAAGTACACGAAACCTTCATAGGTTTTTGCCTGTGTGTGGTAATCCTGACTTGTAACTTCCAGCCAATCAACGCCAGCTTCCTTGAGATCAGTTACAACTGGTGGATCGCCTACACACGGATCACAAAATTGAGTTTGAGCTGGAGACACGTCCCATCCGTACTCGAGAAACACGGTATTTTTTCCTTCGCGCGTCCACGCTTTGTTATAGAGGTCACGATAGAACGGGCCGAAATCATCCTTCACAAAGAGTGGAACTTTGAAATCTGTTGGAATAAGCGACGTGCGATAATTCGTCGTTTCGATTCGCCCGACTTTTGAATACAGATAAACGATGAGATCCTGCACGCCATTTGAGTTGGCCATTCCAAGACGGATAGGCAACATAAATTTCGGTGAAGTGTACGTGATCTGCAGCGGATCCAGATTCACTGCTCCTTTTTTCGCGAACTGATCGAGATTCACTTTGCAAACGAAAAATTTCATGTTCGTTTTGATGTACGGATCTAAAACCTCTTTCGCACCAACCGGCATTTTGTATCCGTTCGTATTGAGCCACGTTTCCAGTCCGCCGGATTCTGTAGCGGAGAGAATCAGGATATCGTAAGTTCCGATTTGATATTGCGCTTCAACCGTTACTCCATTCGCATCTGGTTTGGCAATGGAACCTGTGAAATTTATTGTCAACGCTCCGGTTGCTTTCGTTTCAACCATATCATAGTCGCGGGCAACATAACACGGATTCTCATCGTAGTATTCGACCAGGCGCGGTGCAGAATAATCATCCAGTTTATTGAAGATGGATTGATTCACAGTCTTGATATCCTTCTCTTCAAGCACAACCGGAACCGGAACCACCATAGCGAAATCTTTCACTTCTCCTTCGAAGTCGCTCGACATAGTTACAGTTTGCTTATCGCCATTCTTGGCAATAATTACCTGCGAGGTTTTGTTGAAGAGCTTGATGTCGGCCTTCGCAACATAGAATCCGCAAAAGCTGTAACCGATATTGCTGATCAACATGATTACTGCGAGGAGTAGAGGTGCTTTTTTCATTGGCGTATTTTTTTGGATGTGATAGTCATGTCGAGTAGCCTTCTCAATTTGATTTGCCATCAAATTCAGGCGTACCGAGAGATGACACCGCCACTTTCTTTTTTCTTGACAACGCAAACACCACTGCTGCAAAAGCAAGCATGGAAATGAAAAACGTCATCATATTATTATTGCCTGCACCCGTTTGTTCCGGAGTGAAATCCGAAATCGGAATAAAGCTCCCCTGTTTGCCTGCACCCGTTTTCACCAGCTGATTATCCAACTCCTTCGGATAATCATAGTGTGCTGTAATATCGCGACCCGTGAGCCACTGATAGGTGTACAGTTCATTCCAGCGACGCTTACCAAGTTCCTGAATGTAGGTCTGACCTTTTTCGCAAGATAAATCTCCACTCGCAGGATGAGTTAGAATATAACGACCTTGAAAACGTTCTTTGTTTGCAGTTTCCTGGAACAGCAAATCCTGTGGAAAGTGTGCACGGTCGTAAGTAAGGTGCATACGCGTGAAGTATACATTTCCTGCATACGTTCTCGCTTGTGTGTGATAATCCTGAGATGCAAGTTCGAGCCAGTCAACACCAGCTTCCTTCAGGTCCGTCACCATTGGAGGATCTCCAACACATGGATCGCAGAATTGCGTTTGGTTCGGAGAAACTTCCCACGCATATTCGAGGAATACGGTGTTCTTTCCTTCACGTGTCCACGCCTTGTTATAAAGGTCACGATAGAAAGGTCCAAAATCACTCTGAACGAATAGCGGCACTTTGAAATCCGTCGGTATAAGCGACGTGCGATAATTTGTTGTCTCGATCCGACCAACTTTGGAGTACATATAAATTATAAGATCCTGAACGCCGTTAGAATTTGCCATTCCGAGGCGAATCGGTAACATAAACTTTGGTGAAGTGTATGTGATCTGTAGTGGGTCAAGGTCGACGGCACCGGAATTTGCATACTGTTCCAGATTCACTTTGCACACGAAAAATTTCATATTCGTTTTAATATACGGATCAAGCACTTCCTTCGCACCAATCGGCATCTTGTAACCGTTATCGTTGAGCCACTGTTCCAGTCCACCCGATTCTTTCGCCGACAGAATAAGAATGTCATAAGTACCAATCTGGTATTGTGCTTCCACTGTTACGCCCATAGAACCTGCAGGGGCATCCGCCATGCTCATTCTCATGAATTTCTGAGTGAACACCATGACCGTGTCAGATGCATAATAGTTACGCTCTTCATAGCAAGGCGTTTCGTCGTAGTATTCAACAAGTCGAGGAGCCGAATAATCATCCAGTTTTCCGAAGATGCTCTGATTAACCGTTCTGATATCTTTCTCTGCGAGTACAACAGGAACCGGAATCACCATCGCAAAATCTTTCACTTCGCCTTCAAAATCGCTCGACATGGTTACCGTTTGCTTATCACCATTCTTCGCAATAATTACCTGCGACGATTTATTGAACAGCTTGATATCAGCTTTCGCAACGTAAAAACCACAGAAGCTGTAACCGATGTTACTCGTGAACATGATCACGGCGAGAAGTAGAGCTATTTTTTTCATGCACCTAATTTTTTGTGAGCTACGAGTGGTGTCGGGATCCCAATCCCGACACTGCCACTATGCAGTCACGATTTGTTTCTTCTTCCTGGATAACGCAAACACCACCGCTGCAAACGAAATCAACGATATGAAAAACGTCATCATGTTATTTTGCGACCCGCCGTTTTGTTCCGGAGTAAAATCCGTAAGCGGAACAAAACTTCCCTGTTTCTTCGCGGCACCCGTTTTCTTCAATTGACTATCAAACTCTTTTGGATAATCATAGTGTGCTGTGATGTCGCGACCGGTCAGCCACTGATAGGTGTACAATTCATTCCATCTGCGCTTGCCGAGTTCCTGAATGTACGTCTGACCTTTTTCGCAGGATAAATCTCCGCTTGCAGGGTTAGTAAGAATATACCGGCCCTGGAATCGTTCTTTGTTCGCAGTTTCCTGAAACAACAAATCTTGCGGGAAGTGTTCGCGATCGTATGTGAGGTGCATACGTGTGAAGTAAACATTACCCGCGTACGTGTTTCCGCCGGTGTGATAATCCTGTCCTTTGTTCTCCAGCCAATCAACACCTGCATTTTTCAAATCCTGAACAACAGGAGGATCGCCAACGCACGGATCACAAAATAGATTCTGCATTGGTGAAACTTCCCATGCGTACTCGAGGAACACCGTATTCTTTCCTTCGCGCTTCCACGCTTTATTATAGAGGTCGCGATAAAATTCACCAAACTCACTTTTCACAAATAGCGGCACTTTGAAATCGGTTGGAATCAAAGACGTACGATAGTTTGTTGTTTCAATTCGGCCGATTTTAGAATACAGATAGATGATCAGATCCTGGACGCCAGTTGAGTTTGCCATTCCTAAACGGATCGGCAACATAAACTTCGGTGACTCATAAGAAATCTGCAGCGGATCGAGATCAACTGAACCTGATTTTGCATAATTCTCGAGATTTACTTTGCACACGAAGAATTTCATATTCGTCTTGATGTACGGATCGAGAACTTCCTTCGCACCTACCGGCATCTTGTAACCATTATCGTTCAACCACATTTCCAATCCACCCGATTCCTTCGCAGAGAGGATGAGAATGTCGTAGTTACCGATTTCGTATTGTGCTTCAATTGTTACCTGATACTTATCGTCGGAATCATAAGCTATGTTATCAATACTCATGCTCATCTCTGCCATCGCAACGCCCGCAGGATAATAATAGTTCTGACTTTCTACATAACACGGATCCTCATCATAGTATTCTACGAGACGCGGTGCAGAATAATCATCCAGCTTTGCGAAGATGGATTTATTCACCGTCTTGATGTCCTTCTCCGCAAGAACAACCGGTACAGGAACAACCATTGCGAAATCTTTCACTTCGCCTTCGAAGTCGCTCGACATAGTTACGGTCTGACGATCGCCGTTCTTCGCAATAATTACCTGCGAGGATTTGTTGAACAGTTTGATGTCAGCTTTCGCTACGTAAAAGCCGCAGAAGCTGTAACCAACGTTACTCGTGAACATTATCACGGCGAGAAGTAGAGCTACTTTTTTCATGCACCTAATTTTTGTGTGGTTCGAGTGGTGTCGGGATTCCATCCCGACACAGCCACTACGCTGCCACGATTTGTTTCTTCTTCCGGGACAACGCAAACACTATCGCCGCAAATGAAAGCAACGAGATGAAAAACGTCATCATATTATTCTGCGAGTCTCCAGCTTGTTCCGGATTGAAATCAGAAAGCGGGATAAAACTTCCTTGCTTTTTGGTTGCACCGGTTTTCTTCAGCTGGCCGTCAAATTCTTTTGGATAATCATAATGTGCAGTAATGTCGCGACCAGTGAGCCACTGGTATGTGTACAATTCATTCCAGCGGCGTTTACCCAATTCCTGAATGTAAGTCTGACCCGCTTCGCAGGAGAGATCTCCGCTTGCTGGATTCGTTAATATGTAACGGCCCTGAAATCTTTCTTTGTTCGCAGTTTCCTGGAAAAGCAAATCCTGTGGAAAATGTTCGCGATCGTAAGTGAGGTGCATGCGCGTGAAGTACACATTGCCCGCGTACGTATTTCCGCCTGTGTGATAATCCTGTCCTTTGTTTTCCAGCCAATCAACACCTGCATTTTTCAAATCCTGAACAACAGGAGGGTCGCCAACGCACGGATCACAAAACAGATTCTGCATAGGTGAAACTTCCCATGCGTACTCGAGGAACACCGTATTCTTTCCTTCGCGCTTCCACGCTTTATTGTAGAGGTCGCGATAAAATTCACCAAACTCACTCTTCACAAATAGCGGCACTTTGAAATCGGTTGGAATCAATGAAGTACGATAGTTGGTTGTTTCAATTCGGCCGATTTTAGAATACAGATAGATTATCAGATCCTGCACACCGTTTGAGTTTGCCATACCAAGACGAATAGGAAGCATGAACTTCGGCGACTCGTAAGAAATCTGCAACGGATCAAGATCAACTGAACCAGATTGTGCATAGTTTTCAAGATTCACTTTGCACACGAAAAATTTCATGTTCGTCTTGATGTAAGGGTCCAGAACTTCCTTTGCACCAACGGGCATTTTGTATCCGTTATCGTTCAGCCACATTTCCAGCCCACCAGACTCCTTCGCTGAAAGAATCAGAATATCATAGTTGCCGATTTCGTATTGCGCTTCGATAGTTACCTGGTACTTCTTATTCTCAACAACACTCATGCTCGTGGTCATTGGAGCCATCTGCATATCTGCCCTTGCATATCCTTCATTATAGTACTCACGCTCAACGTAGCATGGAGTCTCATCATAATATTCCACGAGTCGCGGTGCAGAATAATCGTCCAGTTTCGTGAAAATGGATTTGTTCACGGTCTTGATATCTTTCTCCGCCAGAACAACAGGAACCGGAACAACCATTGCAAAATCTTTCACTTCGCCTTCGAAGTCGCTCGACATTGTTACTGTCTGACGATCGCCATTTTTCGCAATAATTACCTGCGAAGATTTGTTGAACAGCTTGATATCTGCTTTTGCCACGTAGAATCCGCAAAAGCTGTAACCGACGTTACTCGTGAACATGATTACTGCGAGAAGGAGTGCTATTTTTTTCATTGTCGTATTTTTTGTGTGGGTGGTGTCAGGACCCCAGTCCTGACACAGCCCCAGTCTAGTTTATCACTACTTCGCCCAGCTAAATTTCTCTCCTTTAAAAATCTTGTCTAACACCGGAACCAGTGGCGACAGGAAGAACAATGCCCAGATCGGAGGAGCTGAATACACCCACCATTTCGTTGCCATGTAGTATGCGAGCACTCCTACTCCAACCGCCCAAACCATTCGCGCTTTTTGCGAAGAAGGTGTTTGAACCGGATCAGTTATCATGAAGAATGTGAAGAGCAACAACGAACCATTAGTAAGCTGGTGCAGGAAGAAATCCATCGGCCACCCGAGATAAAGAATGTTGCGCGCAAACATCAAACCGAGAAACGTAAGTAAGAAAGCAAACGCAGTATCGAGACGTTTAACGCGCAACAGCACAACCAAACCTGTAAGACCTACAACGAATAGCAAGAGACCATCACTGCCCCACTGTCCCGGAGAAATCCATGCGTCGCCAGTAACGAGGTACGCAACGCAGATTCCGAAATTCGTTGGGTTGAAAATATGTTTGCCATTCCACCTGATGAAAAATTTACTTCCGATTGAAAGCACCGCGGCAAGAACAAATGTCCAGACGCTGTTCGCCTGCAACATCAGACAGATACTCATGGCACTAACAAGTGCACTTTTAAGTCCGGTCCAGTCTTTTGTCTTGAACTGAATCCAAGTCGCCTGAACTGCCAGACACGTTAAGATCACAATGTTCACACGCATGATTGGAATAGTCCATTCGAGCACGAAAATTCCATATAGCAGGAATGCTAATTGGAACAGAATCTGGTAGTGTCGGGCATCGCTCTTGAACCAGTCAAGTACGTCTTTTACAGGCTTAAAGGCTGATTTTAAGGCGCTTTGCGCGATGGGTAGAGTATTTGTCTCCATGGGTAAATTGTTAAATCCATTCATAGGATGCGGTAGCAAGGGGGATTCCATACTTAAGGTAGAAAAAGTTCCCGGTTTCCAGTTTCCGGTTCATTGATCGAATTACACCGGGTCCCTGAGATTCAAGGACGTTTTAACATTCAGTTCGTCAGGAACTAGTGAATTCCGAGGATGACCAAACTGGAAACCGGGAACAGGAAACCGGAAACTAATTATCGTCGGCCTTCAACACCTTCTTCACCCTCGATCCCTGATCGGTGAAGCAATGGAGATAATAAATCCCGCGAGGATAGCCGGAAAAATCGATTTGGAAGATCAAGTGATCGGTGATCTGGAAAGCGTTGTTATAAAAGATGCGACCGAAGCGATCAAAAATCTGCACGTACATCACGCCAGGAACTTTCAACCACGCATCAACAGTTATCGCATCTTCCGGTGGATTCGGAGAGAAATAAAAATCGACCGGATCGCATATCGTATTGTAAGTAAAGTACGTTAAGCCGGCATTTCTGGCGAAACAGTCGTTCTGATAAGTATATCCGTCGCAACCACAAACGGGTTCGAACCGCGGATCACAATAACCTCCATATACTATACGCGTAGAATCGATACACTGTGCATCAGCATCACTAAGTGCAAACAGGAAAAACAGGATCAGGGTACAGCGTATCACGCATTAAAGATACGAAAGCGGTGCTTGAGTACGCATGGCTTGGCTTACAGTTATTCATTAATTCGACACACCTGCCCGATCTGCACAATGTTAAAATGCATTCAGGCGTTTCTTGTAAGGATAAACCCCGCGTCGCCGGTATCACCGCGCCGCCGCGATATAAAAAACGCTGAATATGAAACGCTACCTGATTGTGCTCTGCGCATTGTTCTCCTGCTCGGCTTCGAAAGAAGGTCCCGCAAAAACATTTCAGAAGGCGCTCGATAAAATGAGCAAAACCGAAGTGAACGAATCGTACCTGGAAATCTGCAGCAACCTCGATTCAATGCGAAATGTGTTCGCAGCAGAATTAAAAGTTGCGAAGACAAAAGATGCGAAAGCAAAAATCTACACGCGCGCACGAACGTTGCTCATCAATACATTTTCCGACAGCATGTTTGTTTGCTGGTATGGAACAGAATGGGATTTCAACGGCACAACCACGAAACCACGTCAAGGACAAATTGCCTGCGGATATTTTGTCACCACATTGGTGCGCGATGCAGGATTCAAGATCGAACGTGTAGCACTTGCGCAGTGCGCGTCGCAATCCATGATCAACACACTCTGCCCGAAAGAAGATGTGAAAATCATCACCGGCGGACAAGTTGCAAAAGTGAAAGAACACATTCTTTCCAAAGACGATGGAATTTTCATCATCGGTCTCGACACGCACACCGGATTCATTGTGAAGAAAGGAACCGAACTACGCGTTGTGCATTCCAACTATACCATGGCTTCAGATGGAGTGATGAGCGAATCGTTTGATGGAGCCACTGTGATTCAGTACAACAACTATTTCGCGATTGGTGATTTCCTGAACAGCGACAGCACGATTATCAAGTGGATTAACGGAACAGAATACACTAGCGAATAGAAGGTCGCCGCTGATTACGCCGAAATCGCTGATTGAAAACAAAAAATAATTTTGACGAACTAGCGTGCTAAGTGAATTGCGGGCTGAAGTCTGAGCAATATCGATTATCAATAGCAAAGCCATAATCACTTCAAAATTGTTATAACACCAAATACACTTGTCCTGAGCTTGTCGAAGGGTCAGCGTCATCAGCGAAATCTGCGGCTAACTCTGAGGTGATCAGAAGTTATTGACATCACTTCAGCAACACGACTTGCAAAGCATCATTGTTCTAACTTTGATGTTATGCATTTATATCACTTCGCTATTCTTGCTTTAGCTGTTTCTGTTGTTGGATGTAACAATGACAATTCCGCGAGCGCAACGCCTGTTACGCAACATTATACTGCGACTTACAACGTAACCACCGGCACAACGGAAATGCGGGCTACATTTTTCCACAACCCGAACAATTCCATGCTTCCAGATGGTTATGCCATTACGTGTAACGGCATTTCAATGAATATGTACGTGGAAAATAATTCGACTTACTACGCGAAT
>CAYUTR010000109.1:0-13423 GCA_964447465.1 uncultured Chryseobacterium sp. | reverse complement strand
TGTTGCCGATACTGCGCAAGAAGTGATGATGGAAATCGCTGCAGACACAACTGAAGAAGTACAGAACGAAATTATGTCAGAATCAGATAATACAATTTTCAACGAAGAGTTTCAACCGATTGAACTGGCAGGAGAAGAAGCGACTGTAACAGAAACAGTGGCGCCTGTTTTTGTAAGTGTAGAACACGCGTGGATGTACGCAGAAGAATCGGCAGAGCCGGTTGCAGAATTCGTAGACACAGAATCCGATTTCAACAGTTCACTTCCTGGCGAATTGCCGCTGTTCGAATCAACCGCATCAACAACAATGGAAACAGAAACACACACACATAACAACATCAAATCCGAAGAAGCCATGAAATTCGAACTTCCGGAATACTCGTCAATCATCAAGGTAATTGGTGTAGGCGGCGGCGGCAGCAACGCAGTAAACCACATGTACAAGCTCGGCATCAAGGGCGTAGATTTCCTTGTATGTAACACCGATAAACAGGCGCTCGATCTTAGCCCGGTTCCTCACAAAGTTGTTCTCGGAACAACCTTGACTGAAGGACGCGGTGCAGGATCAATTCCTGAAGTTGGTCGCAACGCAGCTATCGAAAACATTGAGGACCTCCGCACAATCCTTTCCAACAATACCAAAATGGTGTTTATCACCGCTGGTATGGGTGGTGGAACAGGAACAGGTGCTGCACCGGTAATTGCCGGAGTTGCACGTGAACTTGGAATCCTCACAGTTGGTATCGTTACTGTTCCTTTCGCACACGAAGGAAAGAAACGTCGCCAGTATGCTGAAGAAGGAATTGAATTGCTCAAGCAGAATGTTGATACGCTCCTCGTGATCCGTAATGACAAACTCCGCGAGATGTACGGCAACCTGAAATTGAGCGATGCATTTGCTCATGCAGATGATGTACTCACTACAGCAGCAAAGAGCATTGCAGAAATCATCAGCCTCACGCAACAGATCAACGTTGACTTCGCTGACATCTGCACGGTAATGCGTAATAGTGGTGTTGCGATTATGGGATCTGCAAATGCATCTGGTGAAAACCGTGCTGTACGCGCAGTGGAAATGTCGCTCAACTCACCACTTCTTAACGACAACAATATTATCGGCGCACGTTACGTGTTGCTTAATATTATTTCGGGTGCTGATGAAATCACAATGGACGAACTTGGTGAGATTACCGACTTCATCCAGGAAGCTGCAGGTCAGACTGCGGAAATCATCAAAGGATATGGTGTTGATCCATCACTCGGAGATTCAGTGAGCGTAACTATCATCGCTACCGGATTCCAGCAGACCAATCCTGTGAATTATGAATACGCTCCGAAATCTCAGCCTGAGAAAGTAGTTCGCCTGCTTGATGAGACTGCTACGATTGAAGCACCGAAAACTGAAACTGTTCAGCCGGTCGCAGAGACTGAACTGAATCCGTTGGAGCCATTCCTTGTTTCTAAAACAGTTGAAACTGTAGCTGCTACAGAAACAAAAACAGAATGGACATCACCTTCCTCAGTTGAATTCGAAATTGTAAATACTTCTCAGGAAATTACTGAGCCGGTAAGCGAACTCTCCGATTTCACGGAAACTACTTCGAACGAAATTTCATCTGTGTCTGAAGAAACATGGACAGAAGAAATCACTGAACCTGTTCTCATCATCAAGGAAGAAGTGAAGGCTGAGCTTGATCCGCAGGAAGCTGCGAAAAAAGCAGAGCAGGAAGAGATTCAGCGTCGTGCGAACGAGCGTATCCAGAAACTCCGTGATATCAGTCTGAAACTGAAAAGCCCGCAGGTACTGAACGAGATGGAAAACGAACCGGCATACAAGCGCCGCAACGTGAATCTTGAAAACGTTCCTCACTCTTCTGAATCTCAGGTATCGCGTTTCACATTGACGGAGAACGAAGAAAAGAAAATTGAGATCCGTCCGAACAACTCATTCCTTCACGACAACGTCGATTAGTCGGTAATGGGAATCGAAGAAAAGATTAATGGAGAGATGAAAGCTGCGATGCTGGCGAAAGACCAACCAAGGCTTGAAGCTATTCGCGCAGTGAAGTCTGTAATCCTGATGCTGAAAACTTCTCCGGAAGGATTGACAGAAGAAGCAGTGATGAAGTCATTGCAGAAGGAAGTAAAAAAAAGAAAAGAGTCTGCCGAGATTTATACGACACAGAACCGTAAAGATCTTGCAGATGTAGAATTGTTCCAGGCAGGTGTGATTGAAGCGTACCTCCCGAAGCAAATGGATGAAGCAGAGATCAGGACTGAAGTTCAGAAACTGATCAGTGAAGTAGGAGCAACATCCGCTGCTGACATGGGAAAAGTAATGGGCGCTGCAACGAAAAAATTTGCTGGAAAAGCTGATGGCAAGATTATCTCCGCGATAGTGAAGGACTTGCTTAGCAAGGGTTAAGTGTGTTGTAAATTTGTGTTTGTGTGTTGCGTCCGGCCGGTGTGTGGCCGGACGCTTAGTTTTATAACAAACCCTACCGTCATTGCGAGTTTGCGAAGCAATCCCATGAGCGGTTCCTCAATGAGGATGCATTGTATGCGGACCGCGAAGTGTTTGTTATAAAACTAAGTGTCCAGCCGCTAATTGGTCATCAGCCAATTGACCGTCTCCTCTTATTAGCACACACGAAAAAGCCCCGATCTCGTCAAACACTTGACGAGACCGGGGCTTTTTTAATTGTATTTCAATTACTGATTCGAAGTATGCACAATACGCTTCGTAGTAACAGCGCCATCAATCACCATTTGAACGAAGTAAACTCCATCAGCGAGTGTTTCAGGTGCCCAAACGATTGCATGTTGACCAGCAGCCATCTCTCCGTCTTTTACTGTTTCAACTTTCTTTCCGGTTACATCGTAAACAGAAATTTCAACGTCTGCATTCTTTGCAAGATTTACATTGAATGTAGTGGTTGCACCGAAAGGATTCGGAGACGCAGAAATTGTGCTTACTCCACCGTTTGCTTCAACGATTCCTACTGCAGAAACAGTTACGTTCTGGCAATCGGTATCCTGACAGGTTGTATCTGTGATATCAACATAATACGCACACACCGAGTATGTACCTGCGGCAGCGTAAGTGTGGGAAGCCGTTGGAGATGCGCTTACAGTTGGGGTAGTAAGATCGCCCCAATCCCATCCATAGCCAGGGTAAACAGCACCAGTACCTGTAGTTGTTGCATTAACAGTTAAGCCTGATGGTGTAATTACTGAACTGGTAATCGAACACTGTGCTATTCCAAGCGTCGACATTCCGAATAAGCAAATAGCAATCGCGTAAAGTTTTTTCATTTGGTTTTGTTTAGGTGGTTTTAGGGTAATAATTCGCAGTAAAAATAAAGCGGATTTGCCTTAAAACAAATCCGCTTCTCATTATTCTTACACGTTCAACTGTTAATCGGCCATCGATGTCAACAGCGATTGGTCTAAAAGCGTTCCAAATGGCACAAAATGCCCTAATGGGATAATATCGAAATCAACAACTCCTGCTTTCACCATCGGGAATGTCTTCAGAAGTGTTTTTGCGTCTTCTACTGTTGCACATTCTAAGATCAGAACTACGCCTGGACGGTCTTTACGGAAGTACACTTCACGTATTACGTCTTTGGTATAAAGAACCCATGTATGCATAGCATCACGGATTACAACTCCACGGATGTTCTCCTCAGTGGCTGTCGGCAATATCTTATCTAAAGCAAGGATCTTCATGTTGTGAACTTTCTTAAAAATACAGGTTTATTTTCAAACGCGAATATCAGGCAGATATTATTCTTTACCACGTGGGCTGACCCGTTCGGCGTGGTTTCGCTTTACCCATTGGAAACTGGAACCCGGCATCCAACAGGAACATTCCGTCCCAGAAGCGGTGACTTATTAGTATATCATCAATTGCAAGTACGGTATTGAAATTTGCATAGACACCTTTGGCACTCAGCTCCATAAAAAAGAAACGGAAATACTCTGTCCTGAGTCCGACTTCTCCTCCAGCGATTTGTCCAGCTACATGAAAGCAGTGATTCCACCGTTGTCCGAAAAGTGTGACATCCGATCGGGGCACTACTATTCCAACTCCAAATTTTCCTACCAGGGAGAGCTTGATATATTTTCGTTGAAAAAAATCGTGACGATACATGCCGTTAAACATCAGAAAGTTGGCACCGTCAGTATGTTCAAACTGCAGGAAATCGCCATCAACCAGTGTGTCTTTATCGTAGTACGTTCCTTCGATAGTGCCTTTCAGGCGTAAGGTCTGGTCATAATCCTGTACGTATTTCGCATGGTCGAATTTTATCTCGACTCCCCATTTTCCATTGGGCATCCAATAACCCAAACGGTATCCGTACTGAGGAATGCTGAGTGCAACATCAAAAATTTCATCAAAGTGCGGACGATCATGCGCCTTCATGTTATACAACGTGAAATCATAATCACCCGATTCATCATGCACACGCACATCTGAAGTAGAGTAGTAGTTCTTGTTGTAACCAAATGCGAAATAAAAACTGCCGCGCGCAGTTGTATCACGTTGACCGAACGCAAAAGCACTCAACAACATACATACCGAAAAAATACTACAGCGGAGGATTCCCATTTTTCTTTTCACGCTTTCGTGTAATGTCAATGATCAGCATCATGCAAAACGGTAATGCATGCACTGCCACAATTCCCGGATAAATTCCGGCGATCTTCAGACCGATTGTTGCAGAAACAACAACAGCAATTCCGATAAGCGAAATCTTTCTGAGCTTTGACATGTGGCGTGCCAAAGATACGGTTTACAGAGGAGAAAGTCCGGCGATGTGAGTTGTGTGACGGGAGTGAAATCGGGAATAAAAAAACCCGACTTTCGCTATGAAAATCGGGGTTTATTTATTTTACGTAGGTGTCGATGATATCAGGAGTCGGCTCGCCCGTCTCCCATCTCCCGACTCCCATCTCTTACATCATTCCTTCCATTCCTCCGCCCATCGGTGGCATTCCCGATTTTTCTTCTTTGATTTCAGAAAGAACACATTCTGTTGTAAGCAACATGCCTGCAATAGAAGCTGCATTTTCCAATGCAACGCGCGTAACTTTCGTAGGATCGATCACACCTGCTTCGTATAGTTTTTCGAAAACTTCTGTGCGTGCATTGAAACCGAAATCGGCTTTGCCTTCACGTACTTTCTGCACGATTATGGAACCTTCTACGCCTGCATTTATACAGATCTGGCGAAGCGGCTCTTCAATCGCACGACGTACAATCTGGATTCCTGTAGTCTCGTCGTCGTTGTCGCCTTTCATCTTGTCAAGCGCTTCCTGTGCACGGATGTAAGCAACTCCACCTCCCGGTACAATTCCTTCTTCAACCGCTGCGCGTGTTGCGTGTAATGCATCGTCAACGCGATCTTTCTTCTCTTTCATCTCTATTTCAGTAGCTGCACCAATGTAAAGTACTGCTACACCACCAGCGAGTTTAGCAAGACGCTCCTGCAGTTTCTCACGGTCGTAATCAGAAGTAGTGGCTTCCATCTGCGCCTTGATCTGGTTCACGCGGGCTGTGATGTCTGCTTTCTTGCCGGCACCGCCAACAATTGTTGTATTGTCTTTATCAATTGTGACCTTCTCTGCTGTTCCGAGGAAAGTAAGATCTGCGTTCTCCAATTTGTAACCGCGCTCTTCACTGATCAACTGACCACCGGTAAGAATTGCGATGTCTTCCAACATTGCTTTGCGGCGATCACCGAATCCAGGTGCTTTTACCGCAGCGATGCGGAGTGAGCCACGGATCTTGTTTACCACAAGCGTAGAAAGTGCTTCACTGTCTACATCTTCTGCAATGATCAAAATTGGCTTGCCTGTCTGAACTGCTTTCTCCAGAATAGGGAGAAGCTCTTTCATGTTGCTGATTTTCTTGTCGTAAATAAGAATGAGCGGACTCTCAAGCACCGCTTCCATTTTGTCGACATCAGTAACGAAGTAAGCAGAAATATAACCGCGATCGAATTGCATCCCTTCCACAACTTCAACAGTTGTTTCAGTTCCTTTTGCTTCTTCAACTGTAATCACTCCTTCTTTCTTCACTTTCGCCATCGCTTCTGCAATCAGTTTCCCGATTGCAGAATCGTTGTTCGCGGAAATAGTTGCAACCTGTTCGATTTTCTGATTGTCGTCTCCAACTTTCTTGGAAATCTTCTTCAGGTTTTCAACTACAGCAGCAACTGCCTTGTCGATACCGCGCTTCAGGTCCATTGGATTTGCACCTGCTGCAACGTTTTTCAATCCTGCTGTAACGATCGCCTGTGCGAGTACAGTAGCCGTTGTTGTTCCGTCACCCGCATCATCTGCAGTTTTCGAAGCAACTTCTTTCAGCATCTGAGCTCCCATGTTTTCCATAGGATCTTTCAACTCGATTTCTTTGGCAACAGTAACACCATCTTTTGTGATCTGCGGTGCACCAAACTTTTTATCGATAACTACATTGCGGCCTTTTGGTCCGAGCGTAACTTTTACTGCATTGGATAACGCATCTACTCCGCGCTTTAGAGCATCGCGGGCTTCAATGTTAAACGTGATATTTTTAGCCATTTTATTCTGGAATTAAGTATGCATTAAATGATTGCAAAAATGTCAGACTCTCTCATGATGAGATAGTCTTTTCCATCAACCTGGATTTCTGTTCCGGCATATTTTCCGTACAAAACACTGTCTCCAACTTTAACGGTTATAGGTTCGTCTTTTTTTCCTGTACCAACAGCAACCACTTTACCGCGCTGTGGTTTTTCTTTTGCAGTGTCGGGAATAATAATCCCACCCGCTGTTTTTTCTTCCGCAGCGGCTGCTTCAATAACCACGCGGTCGGCTATAGGTTTAATGTTCACTTTACTCATTGTGTTATCGTTTATTGTGTGTGTGACTTTTAAAAAGTATCGATCTCCTTGATCAAATGTTTTGCCAATGAAAATCAGACGGACAAATTTTCAGTTCCAAATAAAAAAGTCAGGAGCGTGTGACATCCTGACATTTTTATTTGAAATCAAATCTGATTATTGTGTTGGAGGTGTTCCTCCAAGCGGAGGCATTGTCTGTGTAGGACCGCCTGCTGGTGCACCACCATTCAGGTCATCCACTTTGTCTTTTGTTGAAGAAGATTCAGCATCAGGTGTAGCACCAACTTCTCCTTTGCTGATGGTGGTAGAAACCACGCTCAGTACGAGGATCAGAACTGCTAATGACCATGTAGCTTTCTCAAGAAAATCGGCTGTGCGACGAACGCCCATTACCTGCGAACCGGCAGAGAAACCAGATGCAAGTCCGCCACCTTTTGGATTCTGAACCAATACGGCCAGAACAAGGAGACAGCACGACATAAAAATCAGGATGGATATTACTGTAAGCATTTTAAATTTTTATTTATTCGGTGTTCTTTTCAATTCCTCAATGAGGGCTGCAAAGTAAGCGGTTTTTTCTGGAAATTTCAAACTTAGCTTTTGGTATGCCCGGATGGCCTTAAAGTGGCTGCCCTGCTTGGCGTAAATCCTTGCTAATGTTTCAGTTACGAACTCATCCGACTCCTGAACGCTCTTCTTGGCCATGTTAACCGGATTGAAAAATCCAGCCTTTTTTACGTTAAGTCTCGGCTCGTCCTTAATGAACTGCTCAATGAGCTTGTCACCCGAAAGTGCTGTTTTTGGTAACTCGGCCGGAGCTTTCTTCTTGTTCAGATCCTGAACCCATTGCGAGAACGACATTTCCATTCCCACCACCACAACTTCTTCCTGCGATTTTTCTTCCGCAACAACCACAACTTCTTCAATAGGATCGAGACGGAACGGTTTCATCTCTTCAACTGACGGAATCTTGTCATCCACTTCCAATTCGAACGTAGAACTGATTGCTTCCACAAGAATTTCCTGCTGTACAGAATCTGTCGGAACTACAAGTTGCTTTTCAGATTTTTCCACCGGAGTAGAAATTTCCCATTGCGTCGATTCACTTTCTTCCGAAACAACTTCACTCACATTTTCTTCAGCCACATCTTCCGAAAGATCTTCCGATTGTCCCGGCTCTACGAGAACATATAGCAGTGTATTAATCTCTTCTTTCGCATCAGGAATTTTTTGCTCGACTTTGTCCGAATCTGCTTTGAAACGTTTGTCATCCTGAGCGTAGTCGAAGGGTGACTGCTGACTGTCCGACTGCTTGACTGGCGACTGATCTTCGGTCTTTTTCCAATGATGAAGTAACTGCAGCTGCCTCAACATCCCCGCTTCCCACTCATCAGGATCACTTGTAAATCTCTTCGTAGGAAACTTCGGAGTAACCGAAATTTGTTCCTCTGTTGATTTGACTGTTGACTGCTCGACCGTTTGACTGCCCGACTGCTGACTGCTCGACTGCTCGACTGCCGACTTCAACGTGATCAACTGATAAAGCACCTTTCTATTAACCGCATAAGCCGCCGCCATCTTCAACTGATTGTTGTAAAGAAAGCTTCCCTGGTTGTGAAGATTTTTGATGTACAGCAAATGCCCCGACTGGAAATACGGAAACGAATCAAGCATCGCATCAAGCTGCGCGCTCTCTTCGCGGGATGTTTGTCCCGGATTCCTCATCCACGTCAGAAATTGCTGAGCGTTCATCTACCAGGCGTATATCGATTTGTTCACGATGTCTTGAGTAATCTGTTCTGTGATTTCCTTAATCAACTGATCTTCCACCGCGGAAATATCCTGTGTACTTGGAAAATCTGCAAATCGGGTAAAGTTGGCTTCAAAGCTAAAAGGTTCTTCAATACCATCCGTGTATTTTACTTTAGCTGTAATCGTCAGCCGGTTTAATGCTGCCTGGTCGGTGGTGCCGGCAACAATCGCCACAGGTGAAATCTGGTAGCCCACAATTTCTCCTTCGTAAATAAGGTCTGCGTCTTCAGTTACCAATCCGAATCGTGTTTGACGCTGAATGAAATCTTTCAGCGACTCAGTCATCGTTTGTGCCAAGGTTGGTTTAGCGAGCGGGGCGGTAGTCGTGAATTGCATTACCATTACTGTTACAGAATCATCCAGTTTGCGTCCGCCCTCTCCGGTCTGATTGTACGCGATATGTTTGCAGCTGTTCGCCTCAAGAAGCACAAGCAACGACAACAATCCAACGATATATTTCACAGCCTTCATCCCTTGATGTCGTATTCGTTGATCTTTCTGTAAAGCGTACGTTCAGAAATTCCAAGTTCTTTCGCAGCATTTTTTCTTTTGCCGCGATGTTTGTCCAATGCTTTCGTGATCAGTTCTATCTCCTTATCAACAAGACTTAGCGAATCCTCCACCACTTCTTCTGGCGCAACAATTTCTTCATGCTGGTTCTGCCAGGTCGGGTTGTGAATCACCACAGCTTGCTCACTTGAACTAGATTTCGTTTCCCCATTCCCCGTTCCCCATTCCCCGTTCCCTTTGCCATAATCAGCGAAATGTTTTTGAATCGCCGGACCATTCTGCTGCATTAGTTCAGGCGTCAAACGACCACCGTTCTGAATTAATTGCATCGTCAACGTCTTGAGATCATTCAACTCTGCACGCATCTGCTGAAAAAGCTGAAACAGAAAATCTCTCTCTTGTGCTTCGTTTCCGGTTTGAGCATTACGCGCGAGCATGGGAACACCCGACATTGCTTTGTCGTGATCCGGTAAATATTTCTTGAGCGTTTCCGCATCAATATCACGCGATTTCTCAATAATAGAAAGTTGTTCAGTCACATTTTTTAGCTGACGGATATTTCCGTGCCAGTAGTAACTGGTTAGAATCTTCTCAGCTTCCGGTTGCAACTTAATTACCGGCATTCTGTATTTCGCAGCGAAATCTGCAGCAAACTTCCGCATCAGCATGTGAATATCCTGTCTACGATCACGCAAAGGCGGTAATGAAATCGGAACAGTGTTCAATCTGTAGTAAAGATCTTCACGAAATTTCCCGCGACCAATTGCATCCGGAATATTCACATTCGTTGCAGCAACAATGCGCACGCTTGTCTTCTGAACTTTTGAAGAACCTACACGGATAAATTCTCCGCTTTCCAACACGCGCAACAATCTCGCTTGTGTAGCCATTGGCATTTCTGCAATTTCATCAAGGAAAATTGTTCCGCCATCAGCAACTTCGAAATATCCTTTGCGGGCCTCACTCGCTCCCGTGAACGATCCTTTTTCATGACCGAAAAGTTCAGAATCAATTGTTCCTTCAGGAATAGCACCGCAGTTCACCGCAATGTATTGCCCGTGCTTTTTCGCCGACATCTGGTGAATGATCTGCGGAAAAACTTCCTTACCCGTTCCGCTTTCACCAGTGATGAGGACTGCAAGATCTGTAGGAGCAACCTGAACTGCGATATCAATCGCGCGATCAAGCTGCGGTGCTGTACCGATTATGCCGAAGCGTTGTTTTATATCCTGAATAGTCATTCTGAATCTTAATTACATTAATTCGAACCGCACTTTGAAATCTTCAAACGACTCATTTAATATTTTCTTTCTATCGAATATGGCGAGCGAATAAATAATACCCTTGTTCATGAAATCGAGGTATTTATAGGCCACTTTCTTGTTGCCGTGAAGCGCACCTGAAACCGTTTTTCCACCACCTGCGAGAGCATTGATGCCTTTGAAGCTAGCAGTTGTATCGGGCCACGGATATCTTGACTTGCTTACGTTCGATTCATAAACTTTCCATATTGAATCGTGACTACTTTTCGATTTATTTTTTAGGAATTCCCTGCAATCTATAATTCTGATTTCTGCGTAATAATCTTGATTATAATCTTTCCCTTCAACATACCAGTAACTTGTTCCTGGATAATCCGAAGATGCCGTTGGAAAGTTCTTTTGTAGAGTCAATCCACTTTCTGATCTCAATCTAAAATTGAGACTGGAATAGTCATACAAACTATCGGATGCAAACAATGCCGGAGCTGTTGAGACAGTGCTCACCAATAGAAATATGAGTTGCTTTAACTTCATATTGCCTTCCCAATTAACGTCGTAATCGTACAACTCTCCGCCAACACATTCGCATATTCGCCTTTCTTGTAATTCCCTTTCGGAAACACTACAACATTGTTCTGCGAATTTCTTCCCGACCACATGTCCGCCGATTTTTTCGACTCATGTTCAATCAGCACACGATGTACTTTTCCGACGCCTGCTTTTATTTTTTCCTTCGTCAAATTCTGTTGTACCGCAATTACTTCTGTTAGTCTTCTCTTCTTCACTTCTTCCGGAACATCATCTTTATGATTGCGTTCTGCGAATGTTTTCGGGCGTTCTGAGTATGCGTACATGTACGAGAAATCAAATCCTGCCCACTGCATCAGTGATATTGTTTCCTGATGATCTTCTTCGGTCTCTGTACAAAATCCGGTCATGATATCTGAAGAAATCCCACAATCGGGAATTATGCGTTTGATCGAGTTGATGCGATCCATATATTCTTCACGCGTATATCCGCGATTCATTACCTCGAGCACGCGCGAACTTCCGCATTGCACAGGCAGGTGTACGTACTTACAGATGTTCTCATACTTCGCCATCACGTGCAATACATCATCCGTCATATCGCGCGGATTAGATGTGCTGTAGCGCACACGTAAATCCGGGTGAACTTTCGCAACCATTTCCAACAGCTGCGCAAATGTTGTCGCCTTAGCGCGGTCTTCAGGATTTGTCATATCGAGCGTAGTCGAGATGTCTTTCTTCAGTCCACCACCTGCGTAGATGTAAGAATCAACGTTCTGTCCAAGCAAAGTGACCTCCCGATAACCCATTTCAAAAAGTTCTTTCGCTTCTTTCACGATGCTTTCCGGATCACGCGAACGTTCACGTCCACGCGTAAACGGCACAACGCAGAACGAACACATGTTATCGCATCCGCGCATGATGCTGATGAATCCGCTCACACCATTTGAATCAAGTCGAACAGGAGTAATATCCGCGTACGTTTCTTCTTTCGAGAGTAAAACGTTCACCGCTTTTTGTCCGCCTTCTACTTTCGCAATAAGGTTAGGCAAATCACGATATGCATCAGGACCAACAACGATGTCAACGATTTTTTCCTGATCGAGAAACTGTTCTTTCAGTCGCTCGGCCATGCACCCAAGCACGCCTACGATCAAACCCGGATTTCTCCTTTTCGACTGCTTGAATTCGTTCAGACGAAAGCGGACTTTCTGCTCTGCACCTTCACGAATCGCGCAAGTGTTCACGAAAATTACGTCGGCCTCTTTGAAATCTTTTGTGGTCGTAAAACCTTCATTCTTCAGAATAGAAGCAACGATTTCGCTGTCAGAAAAATTCATCGCGCAGCCATAACTCTCCAGATACAGCTTCCGCGTACCCTGAACTGGCGTCTCCACCATCAGTGCTTCACCTTGCCGGCTCTCATCGATCACTTTTTCTTCCATCGGCCCGTTTTTGCTCAATTAGTTTTCAAAAAGGACAACAAAGTTACCAAAAACACTCGCCCTGACAAATTGACAGATTTATAACCCATAAATCTTAACATTTTATACCTATATGTATATAGGTATGGGGCCTCAGACCGAAATCCGATTTGGAAAAATGGAACCAAGTGCATTTTCTTTGCAGCCTCCGGTTCGGTAAAAACCGGCAAATTTCAAGTGTTTTAAATGAAGTAACGAGCTGATGGCAAAGAATTTAGTGATTGTGGAGTCGCCTGCAAAGGCTAAAACCATTGAAAATTTCCTCGGTAAAGACTTTACCGTGAAGTCAAGTTTTGGTCATGTCCGTGACCTGGTGAAGAAGGGAATGGCGGTGGATACGGACAAAGGATTTACACCTGTTTACGAAGTATCTCCCGATAAAGAACGTGTAATTGCGGAGTTGAAAAAACTCGCGAAAGCCGCAGACATTGTGTGGTTAGCGACGGACGAGGACCGTGAGGGAGAAGCTATTTCCTGGCACTTGTCGGAAGCTTTGAATCTCGACGAGAAAAAAACGCGTCGTATTGTGTTCCACGAGATCACAAAACCTGCAATCCTCAAGGCAATTGATTCGCCACGCAAGATTGATAAGAACCTTGTTGATGCACAACAGGCACGTAGGATTCTTGATCGTCTTGTTGGTTTTGAACTGTCGCCGATTCTCTGGAAGAAAGTAAAACCATCGCTTTCTGCAGGACGTGTACAGAGCGTAACCGTGCGATTGATTGTTGAACGTGAACGTGAAATTGGTGCGTTCAAATCAACTTCATCTTATAAAGTGTCGGCCATTTTCAACAGCGGCGGACAGAATTTCAAAGCAGAACTGAAGTCGAGTTTCAAAACAATTGAGGAGGCACGCAAGTTCCTCGAGGCTTGTCAGAAATCTACGTTCACGGTTAATTCTCTCGAGACAAAACCGTCACGTAAATCGCCT
>CAYUTR010000108.1:0-13651 GCA_964447465.1 uncultured Chryseobacterium sp. | reverse complement strand
CTCTGCAACGTTGTTCTCATCTGGTACGTTTTACGTTACGCGAAAAAAGTGAAGAAAGATCCATCGCTTTCTTTAGTGAAGCAGATCGACGGAGATGTAAAACCGCCATTCGACACTGAAATAAAAATGGACGGCCCTCCACCCGCTCTGGGCTGGAAAAATCGTTTCCTGATTTTCATTTACCTCGGTACATTCATCGCAATGATCTGTGGTGTTGTATTTCTTGATTGGTGGACAACTGAAATGTCGGCGCTGTTCCTCGCCTCCTCAGTTCTGGTTGCGCTCATCATGCGCATCAAGGAAAAAACATTTGTTCGCGAGTTCATCAAAGGAGCAGAAAGTCTTTTGTCGGTTGCGTTCATCGTAGGTATCGCACGCGCGGTAACTGTTGTACTGAATGAAGGAAACATAAGCGACTCCATTCTGTTTCACACCGCGAACATGGTCGACGGAATGCCTCCGGCAGTATTCGTTCTCATCCTGATGGTGTTCTACGCGCTGTTCTCATTCTTCATCAGTTCGAGTTCAGGAATGGCGGTACTCACAATGCCAATCATCGGTGCATTGATCATTATCGTAAACATCCCGGGAAGAGAGGTCGTGAATTCCTACAACTACGGAATGGCTTTAATGTCGTTTGTATCGCCCACAGGACTTATTCTTCCTTCGCTGGCGTTGACTGGAGTAAGCATCAAAACGTGGTTCAAATTCGTAACGCCTCTCATGATAATTCTCACGTTATTGTGTGGAGGCGCGCTAATCGTCGGTCTGCTTGTCTGAAAGATGTTAAACAATGTTGACTGTTTGCAATTGAGGTCCGATCCTTGTAAGTTTACATTCATGAAAGCCTTCGCTTTTCTGCTTGCGTCTCTGTTCATCGTTCAGGTGGTTACTCCTGCGATCTGCATGACCGATTGCCTGTTTGAGCCTGCGTCTTCCTGCTGTGTGTTAGAAGCAACAGAAGAAGAATCATGCTGCATACCAGAGGAAGAAATTACAATTTGCTCCATGCAGGAAAAAGCATCCTGTTGTGCTGCTGAAGAAATCACATCTTGCACTATTGCTGAAGCAAATGGAATTGCTGAGCGCACAGAAAGTGATATTCCGTGCAACGATTGCGGTGTTCCCTGCTGTTCTGTCCCACTCTGCTGCTGCTTTTACCAGGAGGTTGCAGAAATCAATTTCTCCACTAATGTTGCTGCTTTAACGGCACAGCTTCCGTCCAACAATGGTATTCCGGTTTCGGGATACCTGGATGAATGCTTCCAACCACCAGAAGTCATTTAAGATTTATTATTTGTGATTTATGATTTCCTACAGTCGGAAATCGTGAGTCCCTCCATATTCATGAGAGTATGGCGACCAAAACGCATTCTTAATAATCTTAAATGTTCGACAAATGTTTAAAATCCTTATTGGCGTTCTTGTGGCTGGTGCTGCAACCGCTGTAGCTTGTTGCGCTTGTTGCCCTCTTTGTGACGGCACTTGCGGCTGCTGCTAAACCAAAATCCCCGTCCCGTCAGAGTATCCGACGGGACGGTTTTTTTTATGAACAGAAATAGCTTGCCACTGCCGAAAAAACTCAGAATTCCTAGATTATTTTTTTGCCGGAAACGAAATTAAATCGGCTGCATTCCCGCAATCCGCCGTACATTGCGATCCCGCTAAACACAGCTGATTTGCGGCAACTTATTATTCTTTTCATACCCCCTTGTTATTCCGGATTGCATATGAACACCGAACTTCAACTGAATGAAAAAATTCTCGCTATCACAGCGCGGATCCGTGAGCAACATCCTGAACTCGCGCCATACATGGCTGAAATTCCAGCCACAGTTGCAGACGAAGAACAAACCGGAATCAATCTGAGTAATCTGCAGGCACATTACGAGCGTTTACAATCGATTCTTCGCAAATACGCGGTAGAATTTCCTACTGTCTAGTTCAGACGACTCTGTTATTTTACACTTCCAGTCAGCCTGTGATTTATGCAAGCGGATTCGTGAATTCTGTAATACCTTTTATTCATGTGTTGTTGACCTTTGTAATATCAATTACAGCAGGAAAAACACAACAACAAATGAACACTCTAATTTTTAGCATCGCAGGCATACTTGCCCTCATTGCAATCTCAGCATTCTTCAATTATCTCGAAATTCGCAAGAACGACAAGCTCGCTCAACGTATTGCCTCAATACGAAAAGCTGCAGCTTTGGTTCCAAAAAGTTTACTCCACTCTGTGCGCAAATCTGGTATTGATTTTCTTCCCACCAGCGCGAAAGCACGAAACTGGAAGCTCGATGGTTTAGGTCCTCTGGGCACTACACCGGCAGTTTAATCCGCTCTAAAATCCAAAGTGAATCATGGAAAACAAATTCGCAGAAGGAAGCGTTGTATTCGCGTTGGCTACACCTGAAATTAAACTCGTGATCCGACGTTACGTAGACCGGGTTTACTATTGCAAGCTACAAGCTGATCCTGAACAACCGGAATTGGTGTATTTCGAACGCGAACTCGCTCAAGGTTCCACGCTCTGATTCAAGTCAATTTCCATTCACATCCGGTTCTTGTCCTTCATCAGATCCGAATTGGCTATTGTGAGTGCGTATTGTATCTTGTAAGCCATTCTATGCTGAAGAAAGCGCAAGACTACTTTATTGGATACCATCTACGCAAAACTGACGATGTTTTCGAACATGCCCGTGCGATCATGATGTATCGCTTCAGTATCGTGTTTTTCTTTCTGTTCTTCCTTCCGTTCACCACTGACCTTGTTCTGAATTATCACAAACTGGCGATTCTTCATGCGATCGATCTTTTTGCAATTGCCGCATTTCCGTTTATGATGCGCAAAATTGAAAAGATCGACACGCAGATCATGATCTTTTTTATTCTGACCACTGCCTCATCCTTTGTAATAATACTGATGGCCAATCCGATGAAGTTTGACATCATCGGCATTATATGGATAACTTTTTTCAGTACGCTCAGTGCATTACTGCTTCGCGGGATGAGAAGAATACTGTTCTCGATTTTACTTCCGTGGTTACCGCTTGTATACATCGGAATTAACATACGTTTAAACGGGGCATTAACGGTTCCTGTAATGGTACAGGATAATGCCGGAGAGCCGCCATTGTTCTTATGCGTAGTTCCGATTACACTGTTGATCTATGCCGTCTGGACACATACGCTGACGATCGGCAAGGCCCGCGAAAAAATAACGCAGCAGAAAAACGAAATCCAGAATAAGAATAAAGATATTACAGACAGTATCAACTACGCCCGTCACTTGCAGGACGCATTACTGCCAACGAAAGAAGCGATTAATGCTTTGTTTCCTTCCGCCCAGGTATATTATCGTCCAAAAGATATTGTTGCCGGAGATTTTTACTGGATAGAAAAAAGCGGTGACAAGATTTTCATCGCAGCGGCGGATTGTACCGGTCATGGCGTTCCCGGTGCAATGGTATCGGTTGTGTGCTCAGGTGCCTTAACCAGAAGCGTACGCGAATTCGGCTTGCATGTAACAGGAGTAATTCTCGACAAAACACGTGAGCTCGTTGTTGAAACTTTCGGGCAGAACAATTCGGGCGTGAGCGATGGAATGGATATTTCCCTTTTGTGCATTGATACATCAACCGGCGTAATTACGTGGAGCGGCGCGAATAATCCTATTTGGATTTGTGATGGAAAAGAGGTGCGTGAAATCAAGGGCGACAAACAACCAATTGGAGAAAGCATGAACTATTCTCCGTTTACCACACATTCAATTGAAGCAGAGAAAGCAAGCTGGTTGTACCTGATCACTGATGGATTAGCAGATCAATTTGGCGGCCCATCAGGTAAGAAACTGCGTTACAAACCAATCATGCAGACTTTCATCAGCTCTCACAGAGCAACCCCGGATGAACGCCATAAAAAACTCGATCAATTATTTCTCGACTGGAAAGGTAATCTCGAGCAAGTCGACGACATTTGCATCGTTGCAATAGCAATTTAGACATGGAACATTCCGAAGACGATCTCAATTCAAAGACTCAATATTTTTCAACGAGCGAATACAGTGGAGGGGATATGTATGCCTACAACACGCCTGCCCCACCAGAACCGATAGTTGAACGCAAACGTCCAATCATTATTTCTATATTCTGTGTGATCGGTTTTATAGGTGTAGCCTCGGCTCCCATTATTGCAATGACAGACGACGCGAAACGGGTTGGAGATTGGTATCCGGTTTACCTCTTGTTTGGAGCTGTTGCTTACCTTTTCGCATACGTCGGATTGTGGATGATGAAAAGCTGGTCTCCCATCGTCCTTGTCCTGATGTTCCTGGTAAATCAGGCTGTTCTTTATGGGATGGGATTGTGGACGCCAATCAGCCTTGGCAATGTTCTGGTCGTCGCTGTAGCGCTTTCTTACATGAAGAAAATGGATTGATTATTCCGCATATCAATTAACTTTGCGACCTCATTTAAATCAACACACACGCACTATGAAACCGTTTTTACGGTTCCATAATACCAAATTCTAAAAACCATAAATTATTATGAAACGCACAGCAACCGCACACTGGGAAGGATCAGGCAAAGAAGGAAAAGGCCATGTATCTACCCAATCAACCGTCCTGAATAAAACACAATATTCGTTCTCAACACGTTTTGAAGACGGCGTTGGAACAAATCCTGAAGAGCTGATCGCAGCAGCACACGCTGGCTGTTTCACCATGAAACTTTCTTTCGTCCTTGGCGCAGCAGGCTTCACTGCCGATTCAATCGACACGCAATGTGAAGTAACGTTGAACCGTGAGAAAGGTATCATCGAGGCTTCGAATCTCACCGTTACTGCAAAAGTACCGGGGATCAATAACGATAAGTTTCAGGAATCTGTTGCAACTGCAGCCAAGACCTGTCCTATTTCACAAACACTTTCGTCGACTGCAATTACGCATAGCGCGACGTTGGCGTAAGCGCGCAACGAATGGTTGAACTTATTATTGCCCAGGACCAGTGAAATTCACTGGTCATTTTTTTGGCAACCATGCAAGATCAATTACGTCTGATAGTTGCCAACCTCAATGCCATGAAAAAAGTATTTCACTTCCTCCTATTGCTGTCGCCAGCGGCTTATGCTCAATCCGCGAGCGACCTCACCGATTCAATTCCTGAATCCGATACGCTGAACTATCGAAAAAACTATATCCACTGTTACTATTCTGTGGATCACGAAAGTCGTTCCATGTATACAGATCATGGAATTCAAGATGGTCGTCAAGGGCCACTGGTTAGTTCGTGGACTCTTGGGATCGGATGGACGGGCGATATCACGCGTCACATCACACTCTCTGCCGGAATTGAATACAGTTTCAAGACGGTGATCACCGACACAATTGAACTGAATGACCCGATTGAACGTTCTGTCCATTACCGCAATGAAGTTTCTTACGCCAATATTCCGCTTACTATACACTATATGGTTGGCAACAAGTTTCGGATAGGAATTCTAGCCGGAACCGCATTGAAATACAAGCTACTCGAAAGCGGACATTCATTCCGCTGGCATAACGATGGATCAGGAACCAGTGAACCTCCGGCTGGTCACACTAATTTTCCACTTCGACGAAGCAGTCGCTTGAACCAGGACATTCGCGTGGGAGCTATCTTCGAGTACAACTTCAAAAACTCGCGCATCCGCCTCCTGCCAGTTTACCGTTTTGATCTTTTCAATACATACAAACAGATCGAGGTGAAGAAAGCCACGAATTTCGGACTGCAGGTAGAATACAATTTCTGATCACCGAGCGTGGAGCGTGTTACAAGTTCCTAACTTCGTGTATGCGCAAAATCATCCTTCCAATTGCATTCATCGCCACATTCTGCCTGGGCTTCACTGCCGCACATTTCTCCAGCGCCGACACTCCTTTTCCGGTCGGCCACGTAACCGGCGTTGGCGGAATTTTCTTCAAAGCGGAAAATCCGGATAGTCTCAAAAAATGGTACACCAAAAATCTAGGAATGCCCACTGATCAGTACGGAACCAATTTCGTGTGGTATCAGGGAGCCGACAGCACGAAACATGGTTCGACCCAATGGTCGTTATTCGGCAGCAAGACGAAATACTTCAATCCGTCAAAGAAAGAATTCATGATCAATTACCGCGTCGACAATATCGAGGTGATGATGAAACGATTTCGGGAAAATGGCGTGACAATCTGCGATACCGTTGCATCTTATGACTACGGTAAGTTTGTACACATCATGGATCCCGAAGGAAACAAAATCGAATTGTGGGAACCGAACGATGAAGTCTACGACAAATATCTCGGTGCAACAGTCAAGTAAAAATTATGAAGACCCTTTCTATTTACCAGGTTGATGCATTCACCACACAATTGTTTGGAGGAAATCCTGCTGCGGTAGTTCCGCTTGATTCGTGGTTGCCCGACAGCGTGATGCAATCCATCGCCATGGAAAACAATCTCGCGGAAACGGCTTTCATCGTCAATGAAGCAAATGGCTACCGCCTACGTTGGTTTACTCCTGCCGTTGAAGTTGATTTATGCGGTCATGCCACGCTTGCGAGTGCGTTTGTATTCTTCACTGAACTGAATCATGCAGGCGAAACCATCTCCTTCCAATCGAGAAGCGGTATTCTCATCGTGACCCGTAGCGGCAATGTACTTACACTTGATTTTCCTGCAGATGTTGTGTCGGAAATTCCACTCACGAACGACATCACTTCTGCATTCTCCGGAAAGCCAATTGCGGCTTTCAAGGGAAAAACCGATTACATGATTGTTTTCTCCAGTGAAGCGGAAGTTGCGACGATGATTCCTGACATCCCGAAAATCAACGAACTCAAAGGGAGAGGTGTAATCGTTACCGCACGCGGCACCGAAGTAGATTTCGTTTCCCGCTTCTTCGCACCGCAAGCCGGCATTAACGAAGATCCAGTAACCGGATCCGCGCATACCACACTCACTCCTTATTGGTCCGGTCAACTCGGAAAGAAAACCATGAAAGCAATTCAACTCTCACAACGCAGAGGATATCTGACATGTGTAAACAACGGAGACCGCATCCTCATTTCAGGTGAAGCACGACTCTACATGAAAGGAGAAATTTTTATCCCATGAAAACGCTTGGATTAATCGGTGGCATCAGCTGGGTTTCCACCATTGACTATTATCGGCTGATCAATGAAGGCGTAAATGCACGTCTCGGCGGTCTGAATTTCGCAAAGTGCCTCATCCACTCCTTCAACTACGCCGATATCAAACGTAACAATGACAATGGCGACTGGGCCTCGACCTTGAAGATGATTACAGAAGCTTCGCTTAATCTCAAAGCAGGTGGCGCTGAAGGAATTGTATTGTGCGCAAACACGATGCACAAGATTGCGGATGAATTGCAACTGGCTGTCGGACTTCCAGTGATTCACATTGCAACTGCAACTGCATCTGAAATTGAAAAGCAAAATGTGAAGAAGGTCGCATTGCTTGGAACAAAGTTCACAATGGAAATGGATTTCTTTCGTTCAAAGCTCGATGATAAGAATATTGAAGTGATCATCCCGAAAGATGATGATCGTGAATTTATTCACTACACTATCTTTGAAGAACTCGGTCGCGGGGTAATTAATGAAACATCGCGCACGCGATATATTTCCATTATTGAATCACTTGTACTGAAAGGTGCGCAAGGTGTAATTCTCGGATGCACTGAAATTCCCATGCTCGTAAAATCCGGCGATGTTTCCGTTCCGGTATTCGACACTACGCAGATTCATGCTGCCGCAGCAGTGATGTTTTCACTGGAATAACATATAAATTCCTGAAAGCAACGAAGCAATTTCCCTTTCGGAAAACTGCTTCGTTTTACAAGTGTGCGGATAAATACCCGCGCTCCTGATATATTGTTAGAACTGAATTGTGCCCATTGAAGTATAACTTCCGTTCACAACAACAATTCCGTTACGCGACTGTTGTTGTTCAGTAATCTGCCCTGCTTCATTACGCACCGGTGCAATGATCATAGCCGAGTAAATTCCCGGTTCCAATCCGCGGGTGACGAACTGCCCCTGTGCATTGGCATAGGCAGAATATGTGCGCGCACCATTTGTTATTACTATGTACGCCTGTCCATCCGCACCTGCAACAACACCTCGTGCGCCGGTAGTGGCATTGCGCATTTCACGCATCGCAGGATTGATCACATAAGAATTTAAGCCTTCACTTACGGATGCCCCCGCGTCAAAGTCAATCAACACTTCTGCACCTTGTTGCTCGGAAACGTTTTTGTCTACTGTCATCTCCACCCAGCGATCCTGCGGTCCACCCCATGTCATTTCTGTGGTGCTTCCCGCTGATACAAACAGGTGTCCGATATTAACAGCTGCACGTACTGTTACGGAATTCGCGTTTGTAAAATGCACACGCACTTTTGAATAGTGACCGGTTTCTACATTGTTTGCCGCCGCAATGTTGGTCGATACTCCGTTCGAGAGCGAAAGAATATTGATTGCGCGTGTAGAACTGCTTAACACAATCCAACCTTGCGAATCGTGGTAGGCTTCTACTCCGTCAATTGTAATATCCATGCGCGCAAAGTTCGCCGGCGCGTCCGTCATGTTTACCTGGAATTGGCGCCCTTGAGGTCCCGGGGTCGAGGTATCCACGTTATCTTTTTTACATCCTGTAATTGCAAGTGCCAGTACTGCTGCCGTCACAGTGATAAATTTCATCGTCTTCATTGTATCTGGTTTTAAGTTTATTCAAAAAATCGACAGGGGCACAAATTGCCTCTGCTATTACAAACTTAACGCGCGAAAACTGAGAAAGATTTTTGAATTCGATGCATGGAAGAATTGCATCGAAGATTCGACGCTATTTCGAGAACAATTTCAATCCGGCGATGGAAGCAATCAGCGTGAAAAGAAAAAACAAGCGCCAGAAATCAGTCGGTTCTTTGAAGAAAATAATTCCAACGATAACAGTTCCTACTGCACCGATGCCGGTCCACACAGCATAGGCGGTTCCGATCGGCAAAGTTTTCGTTGCAAAATACAAAAGCACCATACTTATAATAAGACACACAATAAATCCGGACAACCAACCGTAATATGCAGCGCCCGATGACTCTTTCATCTTGCCGAGGCAAGCAGCAAAACCGGTTTCGAATAAGCCGGCGATGAGAAGTAATATCCAATTCATCCGGCAAAAATACACACTCTTAGGCTGCCGACTAGCTGACTGTTTGACCGATTGACTATCTTCGGACACCCTGCATGTACAACCGCATAATCAAGTATTTCACGAATCCCAAAGACGCTGCTGATCCTGAAAAGGCAATGCAGGCGCGCTACTTTGTAGTATCGGTCTGGATCTTTTTTCTTCTGGCTTTTGTTTCAATACCCTATTTCTATGTAGTCGCACCAGAACAGGCTGCCGAGCATCCCGAAGTAGTCGTTGCCAACCTCTTTTTTATTCTTGTAATCGCCGCCGTTCCGTTCATTTACCGGAAATACGGTGGACGCGTTGTGCTGGTAAATATTATTACCACGATTGGATATACCAGCAACTATCAGACCTACGAGATGAATGGAGGAATCTGGTCCTCTGATTTGCTATGGGGGCTGATTATTTCGGCCTGGGTGTTTCTTGTAGCGAACCGGGTCAGTGGAATCGTCTGGATGCTGCTGACAATGTTAGCGTATATCTGGTTCTACTATGCATCAATCACCGAAACAACAGACTTTATTTCCGCAGCGACTCACATGGGGTCGGCGTACCCGTTTTCGAATTACATGTTAGGCGCGACATTCCTGTTGCTTATTATTTTCATCTATGATTCGGCGAAGAAAAAGTTTGTCACCGAATTGCGCGCTTCCAAGGCTGAAGTAGAACTCCAGAAGAAAGCGCTGGAATCACAAAAAGAAGACATAGTATCCAGCATCAACTACGCCAGAAAAATTCAGCAAGCTGTTCTGCCTCACGAAGAAATTGTAACCCGCGGAATTCCGCTTTCATTCTTCCTGTATAAACCCCGCGACATTGTCAGTGGCGATTTTTACTGGTACCACGAGATTGACAAAGACAATTACATTCTTGCCTGCGCCGATTGCACAGGCCATGGTGTTCCTGGAGCGTTCATGACAGTGATCGGAAGCAATATTCTCACGCAGGTAGTAAAAGAGCTGAACATTACTGCTCCATCGAAAATTCTGAATGAACTCGACACTCGCATCAACGAAACGCTGAAGCAGGAGCACTCGCGATATTCCGAAGTGCAGGATGGAATGGATCTTTCTATCATCCGCGTAAATAAAACGAAGCGTGAATTTGTGTTTACTTCTGCAAAACGAGTTGCTTTTCTTATCCGCGATGGAAAACTCTCCGAGCTTAAAGGCAGCAAGTTTTCTATCGGCGGAATGCGCAGCGGGACAAAAACCTTTGAGGAAATTACCGTGTCGTATCAGGATGATGATCTGCTCTACCTCTTTACCGACGGTTACATCGACCAGTTCGGCGGTCCCGACAACAAGAAGTTCATGATAAAGCGATTCCGCGAACTAATTCTCGGCGTGAACAAACTGCCGATGCCTGACCAGAAGAATAAGCTGAACGACGCAATCACCTCGTGGATCGGAAGCAACGAGCAGACGGATGATATTTTGGTGGTCGGTATCAGATTCTGATTATTACCACATAGTATTTTTGGACGCAGTTGGTTTTCTAAAGGCGCGGCAAGCCGCTAACCACATAGCACACATAGGGACGTGCCAAATTCGAAAAGACAACGTACTTCCTTATATGTTCTATGTGTTGGTTTCGTCTTTCACGAAACCACTTAGAATACAAAGTACTTCCTGGAAAACTATGTGGTAAAAGACTAACGAATGAGAGCTACCGTCCCCACCATATCAATATACTGCCCACTCGCAGCCTTGAACGTGAGCGACCAAACATAAACTTCGGATTCACATTTGTTCGTTCCGATTTTACCATCCCAACCTACAGTGCGATCTGTAGTGAAGAAAATCTGCTCGCCCCAACGGTCGAATACACGGAATTCATATTCTTCAACGTTGATGAATCCTGTTGACGGCATGAACACATCGTTCACTCCATTGTTGTTCGGTGTAAACGCATTCGGAACAAACACCAACGGAAGCTGTGCAACTTCGGCCTGGTTAGAGCGACTTGAATCGGCAAACAGGAAAGCGTTACCCGGACCTTCTACGGCTTCAATCGTGTAGCCGAATAAACCTGCGACAGAAGGAGAGTACATACTCACATCATCAACGTACATGTTATATCCTGCAGCAGTGTATGGCACCACGGCAATCGGCAATGGATCTGCAACACCATCAATCGAACGGTAAATATTGTAGTAAGAAATTCCTCCGAGCCACACTTCGTAATCGTTCCACACGATCGTATTCGTGAATTCGCTGTTTGCGTGTGCTGTGCAATAAATTGTGCGGCTGATGTTCGATGGTATACTTGGATGACCGCAACTGTCGAGTGCGATAAGCTGGTAGTAGTAACTCTGCTGTTCCGTTAAAGCAGTGTAGTCGATATATTCCACCTGCGTCAGACCTGTAAATGGAATAAAACCAATCTGCGCAAACGGACCGATACTTGTATCGGCGCGCATCACCTGGTAACCTTGTATGTCAGCAGTGTTATCGACGTAAGCAATAACCTTCACTTCATTTGGATTGCGCACCGTTACAACACGCAGATACTGGAACGCCGGTTGTTGAGGAACAGAAGAGAATACACAAACCTGATTCGATGTGGAAGAAACAGTTCCAGGCCCGTTAAATGCAGCAATGATGTAACAATATGTCGTGTTCTGAAGGAGTCCCACGTGGGCAAAAGTCGTGTCTCCCGTCACTGTGCTTCCGAGGAATGTAAATGGTCCGCCATTTGCACTTACATAAACTGAATATCCGGATGTTGACGGATTCATGTTGATGTAATTATTCCACGTGAGATAAGTTGTCGCATTACAAATGTTCATGTACGCAGTGAGGTACATCGATTGATGAACGGGACTGAATGCAGAAATATTTCCGCACGTATCGAATGCCGCAATTACATATTGTTCTGACTGCTGATCGGCATTTGAAATAAGATTGATGTAACTGGTGTTGTTGATTCCGTAGAGCGTGTCTACCGCCGTCCATATGCCATTGATGTATTGATAGACTACATACCCATCAACATCACCATCACCACTTGGTTGCCAGCCAACAATTGCGTTGCCGCTTGCATCAACCGACACAGAATCGATTGACATGATCGTTGGAATAATCGGATCCTGGAATAAATCGCCTTCAATATTCGATATGGACCAGCAACCCAGTGTATCGTAAATTTCGATTCGATAATTCACCTGCGAATTACAAACAGCGATTGAATCGAGATATGTGAGCTGTGCGGTTGAATCCAGCAAAGTCCATGTCCCGACAGGATACTCGCGATAAATCAGGAACTGTCCGAACTGTGATCCCGGTGCAGGAACAGAAATGTTATTCCATGTAAGCGTTGCTGTTCCGTTGTTGTTATTGACTACCTGCAGGAAGATCGTGCTCATTGTATCGAGCGGTGGCCAGAACTGCTGACCTAAACAACCTGCACGCGTTTGAACAGTGTAATAAACAGGGGCTGCGTTTGCATTCGCACCGGCATGTGTATACGTAAGCTGGTTGTAATTGAAAATCGAATCAACAACAGTAAACGGTCCGTTCGGATTCGTAGAACTGAAAACGTGATAACTGTTAAACGTTACCGCAGTGTCAATCGGTTGATCCCACGTCAACGTTACATCTCCGTTAGACGCAACCGCGAGACAATGAACATTTGGTGATTCCACTGGTGGCGAGGAGAGAACCATTATAGAGATCGTAACAAACTTCGAAGCAGGAGCCGGACAGAAATCATCTTTCGCCTGGAAAACGAAATTGTAAATATTCGATCCTACATAGCAGGTACTCGCCGTATTGATGTGATTGCACGATGTCTGCCAGTTAAATACAGTAGACGCGGTGACGGGCGATGAGACCGGAGGAGGAGGAGTTAACGTTGCACAAGGTGGATTCAGACAACCAACTGCGGGGTTTGTGAATCCAGCTCCGAACTGATTGCCCGTTGCTGTTATTGTTACGCTCTGTGGATTACCATTAGCCAGTAAATCAAAATCAGTTCCCGTAAGTGTGAAATTCACCAGCGCGCCCGCATAAACAGTATCCGAATACGTCGTACCACCATTCAAGGGCGGCGGAACAACCGGAGGCGAATTGTTTGCACAAGCGAGAATAATAATCTGCATCTCGCGGTAAATTTCCGCCACGAGTACACCACATTTCCATGCTTCAACTTTGATACACGTAGTAAAATTGCCCGTGGTGAACGAAGTGAATTCAACTTCACCTGTAACCGGATCAATTGTAGCAGGAACGTTACCTGCATTCAGCGCAACTCCTGGAGTGGGACTCGTAGAAGAGAATCCTCCGTTAAAAGGAAGAAAGTTCGGACTCACTGGAGGATTCCACGCTGGATTTCCCGGAACTGTATCATCCAACGGTTCCGCCCATGAATAAGCAAGCGAATCCAATTCAAAGTCAATTGCATTTTGATTGTAAG
>CAYUTR010000107.1:0-13680 GCA_964447465.1 uncultured Chryseobacterium sp. | reverse complement strand
CGCCGCCACCGCCGCCTGCACACACTACGCGATCATTATATGTGGTACCACCAATGCGCACATCTGTTCCACCGCCTCCGCCCTGGCCTGCGCCCTCTCCGTTTCCACCTCCGTTAAATCCGCCCGCGGTTGTTGTAGCCTGACCGCCAACGTAGATATACAATGTTGATCCGGGAGTTACTGCAACATCCGCTGCAACATAACCACCGAAGTTTGTATTGTTCACCCAGTTTGCTCCGCCTTGCGCACCCCAAGTCTGAATGGTTACAGATGTAATTCCCGCTGGAACTATGAACGTTTGTTGCGCCCCGCTATACTGAAATGTATCCGACTGTGTGCCGGAACAGGTGTTTGTAACAACAGTTGGTGTTGTATAATTAACGACCGCGCCGCAAGTGCCTGCATCATTGTTTACTGATGTATTGCTGTTGCACGAAATCGTAAGACATTGTGCGTTGGCTGCTGCACTGATTAAAAGTGCGGCAAAGAGAGTGTACGTGTGTTTCATGAGATGGAAGTTTGGCAGAGGCAAATTAACCGCCGAGTTGTCTGCAAGTTAAGAAAGAACAGCTTTGGTTGACTGACCATTCGACCCGGTCAGGACAAGGATTTGCCGCAGATGACGCTGATGACGCTGATCATATGGTGTTAAAATAATTTTGAAGTTGTTTCAGGCGATATCGCCCTGATCAATCCGCTAGCGGATAAAATCATTTTTAAAATTCTTACCGGGAAACACATCTGCGCAATCAGCGTAATCTGCGGCCAACTTTAGATAACGCGTAAGGCCAGCGGGAGTTCGGGATCTACCACAGCACAATCTTTGCGTGCTGTCCTGCACAATTCAGGATGTAGACATCGGGAGCAAGGGACGAGAGATCGATCGTTTCCTCTGCCGTGGGTAAAGTGCCGTAAAGAACTTCTTTACCTAACGGATTTGTCAGGCTATACATTGTTCTTTCAGCACCATACACAAAAACAGAATCGGTTGTCTGCGCAGGATAAACTGCAATTGAAACAGACGGTAAAAGTTTGTTCTCATCGCCACAACAATTTCTGCGCGGATTACGTGTTGATGAACATGCGTAACCATATCGCGACTGATCGAATCGTGCAGTGATTGTATCTGAAACCATCAGCTCATCTAAGCCTGGCGGCATTCCGATCTGCGAAAGACTTCCGCTTCCGAGCGCCACAGTTTTTGCGTATTGATTAGCATGAAACACAAAATCCATCATAGCGTCGGTCAGACGAAACATTACATAGTGATCCATCGCGTCATAACACGCAAGGGAATTCGGTGTTACGTGATCAGCGCCGTACGCATAGCCGTTGTTCTCCGAGGAAGAAACATACACGAGATCTTTTTCTTCTGCCGGGATGCTTATCGATTTGTAAATATCAATCGCCATGCGGTGATCACACACTTTGTCGTCTTCGAAAATCAAACTCAGTAAATGTGTGTTCGGCGGAAAGTTTTCCAATTCGTAGTCTGCAATACCATACGAATACCATTGCGCTGCGGCAACAATGAAACGGCCGTTGGTTCCCCAATTGCTTTGCGTGAATAAATTGTTCGCGATGGAAAAGCTTGCACCGGCTCCAAACGAATGTCCAACAAAGCCTATACGGGTTGTATCGATGAGTGAAGGAAATGTTCTCGCCGCATGCCGGAATCCGGTGAGAAGATTGTGATAGCGTGTAAGTGTTGGTTGACTTGTTGGAGACGGGACAAAGACTACCGTAAATCCCTTTGAGACAATCAAGCGGATGAAGGGCTGATATCCGATCGGGGAATTTGCGCCGTTGCCTCCAAGAAAAAATACGGTAGGCGCAGTTGCAGAAATTCCCTTCGGGAAATAAACATACGATGCGAAAGTGGAATCGCCGGGATTCAGAAACAAAACTGAATCTTCAGCATGCGTTCCGAATGAACCATAGCCCATTTCAGGCGCAGGAATCGGTCCCGAATAAATCTGGGCGCGCACAGCGAGTTGGAGAAAAATACAAATGACAATTGTTGCGATCCGCATAACAGTTGTACGAGACTGAACACTAAACAAACGCGCAATCACGATCATTGTTATCAGTCACTTGACAGGTGGTGACGCACAGCAGATAAGCGGTTACTGTTTAATGATCCGGACAAGTTGTCCACCGCAGTTCAGAAAATAAACAGCGGGTGCCAGTGTAGAAATATTGATCGTTTCGGTCCCGGTATAAAGTGTACCCGCAAGCACGGTTTCGCCAAGAGAATTTACAATCGTATAGTCGGATCCTGCTGCGCCATAGACGAAAAGAAATTCCTGCGCCGGAATCGGAAAAACACTGAACTGATCTATGGAAGATCGGACACTGGTAATAACGCCGCACCACGACACGCGTGGATTGAGCCCGGAAGTACATGGATATCCGTAGGTCGACTGGGGATACCAGGGACTGAGTGTATCTGCAACAAGGAGCGTGTTTAATCCGGCAGGCATCTGCACCTGGAGATTATCTCCATCTCCCAACGCCACGGTTTTTGCTGCAACATTTCCAGCGAAAACAAAATCCATCATTGCATCGGTGAGGCGATAGAGCACATAATAATCCATTGCATCGTACCGTGCACTTGTGTTTGGCAATACATGATCGGCCCGGTAGTTATAAGACTGCTCTACTGATGAAGATGCATACACAATGTCCTTGTCCTGAACAGGAATACTGATGTTGTTGAAAATGTCAATGGCCATGCGGTGATCGCACACCACATCTTCCTGGAAGATGAAACTTAGCAGGTAAGTATTTGCCGGAAAATTCTGGAGCTCAGTTTGCGCGATGTCGTAACTATACCATTGCGCAGTCGGCATCAGAAATCGTCCGTTGCTTCCCCAGTTGAAATCAGTAAACAAGCCATAGGAAATTCCAAAGCAAGCACCGCCGCCGAATGAATGTCCTGCAAATCCCACCCTGGTTGTGTCGATGTATTGCGGCCATGTGCGCGCAGCATGTACAAATCCGTTTCTCATGTTCGCATAACGGGTAAGTACAGGTTGACTGGTCGGGACCGGAACAAAAACCACTGCGTATCCTTTCGAGACGATGAACTCAAAATAGGGACGGTAATAAACCGGAGAAATTCCCCCGTTGCCCGCCATGAAAAATACTGTTGGTACAGGACTGCTTGTGCCAACGGGATAATAAACGTACGATGTGTCGGAGGGATCACTCGGATTATTGAAGGTCACCGAATCCACCAAGAAACTTCCCAGTGACCCATAACCGGATGTCGGAATGGCAATTGGTCCTGTGTACGTCTGCGAGCGGAGCATACCGGATGAAAAAAAGACAACTAACAGGATTAGCCTGAACAACATAATGTCGATTAAGACAGGAGATGCTAAATTAACGATTATGCTGGTGATATAGTTACACAATTAGCCTTATAAATTCAGGCACAGCCGATTACGGGGAAAGTCGTATCCGTTTACAAACGTTTACAAATGCTTACAAACGTTTACAAACACTTACAAACGTTTACAAGTACTTACAAACGACTATAAACGTTTGTTGTCGGGATGGTTTCAACCACGTTTATTTGCTTTGCATCGGAATCATTACAGCAAATCATAAATATTAAATCCCAAATCACAAATGTACCAGCAAGTTAATCCCGACAACATTCTCTTCATCGACATCGAAACAGTTCCGCTTTATCCCGACTATTCTTCTGTGCCTGAAAACTGGAAGATGCTTTGGAACAAGAAAGCCGATATACTCAAACGCAACGAACAGGAAACTCCTGAATCGCTTTACGGTCGCGCCGGAATTTATGCCGAGTTCGGAAAGATCATCTGTATCTCCGTGGGATTTCTCTCGTGGACCGATGGTGTGCAACACCTGCGCATGAAATCGTTTGCCAGCGATGATGAAAAATTGCTGCTCACCGAATTCAGCACTATGCTGCGCAAACATTACAGTCGGCCCGACCACCGGTTGTGCGGACACAACATCAAGGAGTTTGATATTCCGTTCATGGCGCGACGCATGATCATCAATGGTGTATCACTTCCGTCCATGCTCGACATCGCCGGCAAAAAGCCATGGGAAATTCCGCACCTCGACACAATGGAACTCTGGAAGTTCGGCGATTACAAAAGCTACACTTCACTCGTGCTCCTCGCCACTTCACTCGGAATTCCAACCCCGAAAGATGATATCGACGGAAGCATGGTTGCCCACGTTTACTACGTCGAGAAAAATCTTCCGCGCATAGTAACGTATTGTCAGAAGGATGTTTTTACGGTGGCGCAGGTGTTAAGACGGTTCCGGGGAGAGACTCTTCTTGAATCAAATGCGCTGTCAATAGGAAACTAAGCTGCCGAAACCAGACGAAAGTCATGTGCCGATATGCCTATGTGCCTATGTGCCTATGTGCCTATGTGCCTATGTGCCTATGTGCCAATTTATGATGCGATGGATCAATTTATATGAGCGTTTATTTTTAACTATTAACTTTTATCAAAATGGAAAAACAGAATTTAATTGTAGAGTTAACTGAAAAGTTTGCGGTAAAAATTATCGCCTTTCATGTTGAAGTGAAAAAAGCAGTACCATCCATGGCCGAACAACTATTTGATTCGGGAACCTCTGTTGGTGCGAATGTTAGCGAAGCTCAAAATGCAGAAAGCAGAAAGGACTTCATACATAAAATGAAAATTGCAGCCAAAGAAGGAGACGAAACGGCCTTTTGGTTAAAACTGTGCGTTCAATCACCTCTGCTTCCTGATCCCGGCAGCCTACCTGCTGAAATCAAAACTATAAATAAGGTCCTCAACAAAATCATTTCCTCCTCGAAGGAAAATCGGCCTGATTAAAGTCACTTTCTTGAAATCAAGCGATGCGAATTCATGAATCCGCAAATTGATACATAGAATCGGCATATTGGCACATCGGCATATTGGCACATCTACCCTATCTTTGTGTCGATGAGAAGTCTTGTTTGGTCAGCATTGCTTGTAGTAGCGTTCGCATTTGGTTGCTCAAGCGAACCTGAAGTAAACAACAAACTGCTCGTTTCGCACACCCCGCTCGTTCAACAGATTTTCTACAGCGACGATTCTCTATTCCACGGAATTTCTCTGGGAATGACGCGTGATGAAGTAAAAAAAATGCTTGCTCCCGGCGACAGCATTACCGAAGAAGCGAATGATTATCTGCTTGCTGAAGGAACAGTCGATGAACAGAAAACGTATTCCTGGGCGTGTCAGTTTGATTCTGCCGGGTTGTACGCACTCACGCTCGACATTTTTCTGAAAGACGAAGAAACCGCTACCAACTGGTACAAGGATATGAACGCTTACTTCACCGACAAATATGGTCCGGGAACAGACGATGGAATGGTCCTCACCTGGGAAATCAAAACCGGAAAACGTCCCGCCCGCCTCGAACTTGTTGAAGAAATGGGTTATGGCTACGGAATGCTCAGCGTTTATTACTACGATCTCTCCTTTATTCCGCTTGAAGGCGATACAATTCCTTCTGGCGATTCGTTTTTCCTGCCGAGTGATAACGTCCAGTAGGCAGTAGTTCAGTAGGCAGTAGTTCAGTAGGCAGTAGGCAGTCAGCGAGAAAGTCATTGCGAGCCCGTCGAAACAATCTCGTGAGCCTCGATCCGACTGGCACCCCGGTTAACTCCGGTTTTCATCTGCCAATACCTTTGAAACTTCGACGAACTCTCCTCTATTTTACTGCCTACTGCCTACTGATCGCCTGCCTACTCTAGAGGCTACTTTTTTAGTATTTTTAGGGCTGTATGGACAACTTCCATCATGAGAATCAACGCCAGGGAGGCACCTCACCGGGTGTGCTGCTGGATATCCGCAATCTCGTTACTGAATTCCGAACCGAAAGTGAAACGGTAAAAGCCGTGAACGATATTTCGTTCCAGGTGAAAGCCGGAGAAACGGTTGGAATTGTTGGTGAATCGGGATCGGGGAAATCTGTGACGTCTCTTTCGGTGATGGGATTGATTCCTAATCCGCCGGGAGAAATTACGGGCGGAGAAATCATTTACAATACCAAAGAAGACGGCCCTGTTGATCTCACAAAACTGAGTGAAGCCCAGATGCGAAAGTATCGCGGAAACGAAATCGCGATGATTTTCCAGGAGCCAATGACTTCACTCAACCCTGTTTACACATGCGGTACGCAGGTAATGGAAGCCATCATACAGCATAAAAAATATCCTAACGTAAAGAAGACAGATCGCTTCTGGCGGATTATTGCTAATTGGGGATTGCAGGTAGTCATCACTACAGCATCAATATTCCTGCTCATCGGTTTTTTCACGGAGGCCCCGAAATCCGCTACCCCTGAAGTCCAGTTTAAAGTCTGGCTCCAACAAACTATCATCTATTGCATCACGCTTACTTTTTTCGCTGTACTACTGATCATCTATTACTACCGCCGCAAAAAACTCGGCTACAAAAACGGATTGCGTTTTTATTCTTCATCGGAAAGACAGGCACGCGATATAACCATGCGCTTGTTCGAACAGGTAAAGCTTCCTGATCCGCAGCGGATTTTCGATGCTTACCCGCACCAGATTTCAGGCGGACAGAAACAGCGTGTAATGATTGCAATGGCGATGTCGTGCAATCCGCAGTTGCTGATCGCAGATGAACCAACTACCGCACTCGACGTTACAGTTCAGAAAACGATTCTCGAGCTGATGAAAGATCTGCAGCAGGAACATAACATGTCCATCATGTTCATCACGCACGATCTCGGTGTTATCGCTGAGCTTGCTGATCGCGTGATGGTGATGTACAAAGGAAAAATTGTAGAGCAGGGTTCTGTACTCGAAATTTTCGCGAACCCTCAGCACCCATATACCAAGAGCCTTCTCGCGTGTCGTCCTCCGTTGGGTCGCCGTTTACATTGGCTGCCAACTGTAAACGATTTCATGCGCACTGATGAAAACGGGAACATTATCCAGAACGAACAGTCGGTTCACGAAGTAACTTACAACCTCGTTGTTACTGACCAGGAACGACGCATGCAACACCAGCAGCTCTACTCGAAAGAGCCGGTGATGAGCGTACGGAATATTGAAACACATTTCATCACGCAGAAAAACATCATGGGCAAGGCCATCAAAACAGTAAAGGCTGTTGATGGAATTTCCTTCGATGTTTATCCCGGAGAAACACTTGGTCTAGTTGGGGAATCGGGTTGCGGTAAAACAACGCTTGGGAGAACTATCCTGCGATTGATCGAGCCAACCGGCGGACAAGTCATTTACCAGGGTAAAGACATTACCGCAATGGGCAAGAATGAATTGCGCGCGATGCGTAAAGACATTCAGTTCATTTTTCAGGATCCGTATTCTTCGCTTAATCCACGAATCACTATTGGCGACGCGATCATGGAGCCAATGAAAGTGCACAACATCGGGAAAGACGATCGTGAGCGGAAGCAGATTGTAATTGACCTGCTCAAGCGCGTGAACATGAACACCGCGCATTTTTATCGTTACCCTCATGAATTTTCCGGTGGACAACGTCAACGTATCTGTATAGCACGCGCATTGGCGTTGAATCCGAAGTTCATCATCTGCGATGAGATGGTTTCGGCACTCGACGTTTCTGTGCAGGCACAAGTACTCAATCTGCTCAACGAGTTGAAAAAAGAATTCGGCTTCACATATATTTTCATCTCGCACGATTTGTCGGTAGTGAAATTCATGAGCGATCGCATGATTGTAATGCAGGAAGGAAAAATTGAAGAGATGGGCGATGCCGATGCGATCTGCGATAACCCGCAGAAAGAATACACCCAAACGCTCATCAACGCAATTCCGAAAGGTGAACTCGATGATATACGCGCGTCTATGTCGCAGAAGCGTATGCGGGAACAAGCATTCTGATGTGCCCCCTTCGACTCCGCTCAGGATGACACCTCGATTCAAGTGGACCAATCTTTAATGCAGTACGCTCCCTTCGCAGGATAACTCACCAATGGACTTAGTTGACTCTCCCTCATCAGCCAATCACCAGATCGCACGATCGGCAAATCGCTTTGTGCGGCCGTTCTTCGCAGTGGCGTTTGTGTTGATGGTGATCGTAGCAATGATGACGGAGGCAATCTACGATACAGGCGACGGAATCATGCACTACCAGATCGCACGCTGGTCGTGGACGCACCCTGAATTGTTTCTGCATCATTGGGGAAAACCATTCTTCACTTTGCTGTCTTCACCCTTCGCGCAGTTCGGTTACAAAGGTGCTATGTTCTTCAATGTATTGTGTCACGTTGGAACTGCATGGCTCACATGGCGTATTGCAGACCGCATGAAGCTTCCGTATTCCTATCTCGCAGGTCCATTGCTCATCTTCGCTCCTCTTTCCTGGGGCGTTGCGCAAAGCGGATTGACTGAACCACTGTTTGCACTGACATTGATGTCAGGAATCTATTTTCTCACCAGCGGAAAAAACAACATTGCGGCGCTCATTATTTCTCTGCTTCCGTTTGCGCGCACAGAAGGTTTTCTCATCGCACCATTGTTCGGATTATTTTTTCTCCTCCGTAAAGAATACCTCGCAATGTGTCTGCTTGCAACAGGAACAATTCTCTACTCTATCATCGGCGGCATTTTCGTGCACAACGATTTTCTCTGGATCATGCACCAGAATCCATACGTAGGTGAAGCAGCATACGGACATGGTGATATATTTCACTTTGTTGCGAGCAACGAATTTCTATTTGGTTGGTCAATCACCGGACTCATCGCACTCGGATTAATTACCGTTCCACTGCGAAGATTTTTTGAACCTCGCCATTCTCTGGCTGAAATCATTCTTGTATTCTGCACCTTCACGGTATTCTTCATTGCGCATTCCATTTTCTGGTGGAAAGGTATTTTCGGTTCGTATGGATTGCTACGTGTAGTTGCTTGTGTGCTTCCATGCGCAGTGCTTATTTCAATTCGCGGATTGCAATTGCTCACATGGCCGATTTATCAGCGGAAATACGCTGTGCTCGTTGTGTCGTTCATAATTGTTGGCCTCACGATCTTCAACACAATGAATCAGCGTGGATTAATCATGCAGCCGGATGAACGACAATTACAAGCAGAGGAAGTTGCGCGACAGATAAAATCCAATCAATTTACGGATAGGATCATTTACAGCAGTCATCCCATCATCCCATTTCTTCTTGATAAAGATCCTTTCGATAATTCACAATGCCGACAACTTTATGATCTGAATAGCACCGTTACGCCTTTAGTTGGGTCCATTATAATATGGGATTCCAACTTCGGAGACAGGATGAACACTAATGCGATCCCGGGTTCTTTACAATTGACGGAATTGTTTTACTTGGAAGGATCATCGGATGATCGAACGTGGTCCATTCTGGAAGTCCAGAAGTTAAAATAATATTTCTTCGCGTCGCCGCGTCGCTGCGGTTACTTCTTGAACTTCGTATCAAAAATGTTGTAACGAAGAATGCAGTAAATCGCCCTGAACCCATCTCTCCAACCAATCTTCTTTCCTTCTTCATACGTCCTTCCGTAGTAAGAAATTCCCACTTCGTAAATCCGCACTTTTTCTATGCGTGATATTTTCGCTGTGACTTCCGGTTCGAAACCAAAACGATTTTCTTTCAGCAGCAACGACTGCACCATCTGCGCATTGAAAAGCTTGTAACACGTTTCCATATCTGTAAGATTCAGATTAGTGAACATGTTTGAAAGTGCGGTAAGAAATTTATTTCCGAGTGTGTGCCAGAAGAAAAGTACGCGATGCGGCTTTCCGCCCATGAAACGTGAACCGAAAACTACATCTGCAAATCCATCGAGAATAGGTTTGAGCAGAATGTTGTATTCGTTCGGATCGTATTCGAGATCGGCGTCCTGGATGATGATGTAATCGCCCGATGCAATTTCAATTCCTTTGTGCAACGCTGCTCCCTTGCCCATGTTGTAAGGCTGGTTGAACAAACGAATGTTGGCGTCAGGATGTTCTGCGATGTACTTCTCCACCACCTCTTTCGTGTCGTCTTTCGAAGCATCGTTCACGATCATGATTTCCTTCTGTATTCCACCGATGAGTTCCACCGCCAATACTTTATTCAGGATAAAGTGAATGGTGCGGCCTTCGTTATAGGCTGGGATGACGATCGAAAGTGTTTGCATTGAATAATCTGTGATTTCGAAGTCCCAAAAGTACTGTTTTTAGACTTACTCCGGCTCATTATAGGAATGACCACGAACGCTGTAGTTTAGGTGGGAAATTTCGATCGCACCATCCAGGTCACGGACCGGAACGAAGTCAATAATCAGTTCATCACCTGGTGCCATTGTCCCCGGTATCTGCAGGCTCACGGTTCGTCGTCCCTGTAATGAATCGGCTGTCGCCCCGGCACCAATCCAGGTACTCCAGATTGCATTGCCATCACGAATGTGAGCCAAAACAAAAAGGCCTTCCGAAGAATGGTCTGCAAATTTCAGATCCACCGTGCAATTCAACCTGATCTGCACAGTATCAACTGCTTCTGATTTATACGAAAAAAGCGCGCACACGTCACTAACCTTCTGTACACTACAAAGAAAATCATCGCTGTTCACGCTCGTATAAATCGTTGATTGCACTAACGGAATTTCCTTGTTGCGCAATAACATTAAAGCGGACGCCGGATAGTTAATGATTGTGTCCGTTGCAGCATGATCCGGATGGGGTCTGGCAATAGATAACAAATAATAATCTGAAGTACGGTCGTTTGTTCCTGGAAGAACCATACACAATGAGACATTCTGTAGTCCCTTCTCCGTAAGATAGTATGACACGACCTGGAAGAGTTCCACATCACAGGCCAAAATAATTCCCGGACGTTCAGCGTCGGGTACAAATTCCGATTGCATTAGTTTATCCAATGCCGTATCAATGTCCTCGCAAAATGTCCACTCGGCCGTATGTCGTACATTTAAATCAGGAATAGCAACAAATAATTGTACCGGAACCAATATCAGGCAATATATCGCGGACACTTTTTTCGGAATTGCAAAGTCGCGTAGAGAAACAGCTAGTGCAAAAATCAGCAGCACAAAAAGATAAAGTCCCGTACGACTGAATGGATATGGCGTGTCCATTACAACATGCTGAACATACATGGAAACCAAACTTATGCCAAGAATTCCGGTGAACGCCAGAACCAACACGTTTCGTTTCCCCTCCGGTTTACGGGTTATTGCGTAAATGACAATTCCCGCAACGAATAAAAGAAAGATCATCACACCCCAACCAGGAGCTCTGCCCGACAAATAAATTTCAGCACGCGGATTGTACATGATGAGATCAGCAAGTCCGCGAACGGAAACATCCCAGAACTGATCTGTGCCCCATTCCAGTGCGGCTGTTTCTCTTAGCCTGAAGAGTATTGGAAGTGCGGGCACGGTGAAGAGTGCGAATACAGCTGCTATTGACGAAACGTGCATGATTTTCTGTCTTGCGGTTAGCAATTCGCGAGAAGATAAGAGAACGACCAAACCTAACGTTGCGGAAACTGCTGCAAAGACATTGAGCATTACAAAACTTGCCCACATTGCGCACCCGGCGAACAGCAGGGAGAAAATCAGATTACTGATGCGCCGCTCTTCCACATACTTTGACAGAAACCACAATGAACCGGCCAGCATTCCGAATGAAATTCCATAACCGCGTGCAACCGAGAAAAAGTCCAGTAGGTAAGGATGTACATTCAGAAGTATAAATACGGCAACAGTATTCCAGAGTGTATTACTTTTCAGAGCGAACCGTGCCGTGAAATACAGGTACATCGCATGGGCCAGAAGATTGGGCAATCGCAACGACCATTCCTGTGATCCGAATATTTTTTTGCCAAGAATCATTCCCCACGTGTTGAGGATATGAAAATTTGCTCCCATGTAATCATAGGTCGGCAGAAAAAATAAATCGCGCTTTGCGTAAACCAAGTAACTGAAAGCTTCGTCAGTGGTCAGGCAAACGGTTACTGCCCGCACAATGGAATAGATCAGCAATGCGACGCCAATGAATGCCACTGCATATATTTTTCTGCGCTGATCAGTTAGCGTTACTGGCATGAATTATTCTCAGGGATTATCCGCTTTGGATTCCAAAGCTTGGCAAAAGTACTGGATTCCAATATATTTCAGTCAATATCCTTTATCGGCTCATATACCTCTACACGGAAATCATCTATGTGAATGCGTGCGTGCCCCGGACTCCAGATCATACAGGCTACATGGTCGGTATCATATAATTGGATTGGCGTGAGAAAATCTACTGTGAACAGACGCCACTCTCCGGCCTTTATTCCTGTAGTGTCAAAAGCCTGTGCTTTGTACTTAATAGAACGGTCCTTAGCCAGATAATTGAATGTCACAAACGGAGGTTGCTTGTCGGGCTGTAGCGAATCATAGGAAATCCAAACACTGGCGCGTAACCAGATGTATTTCTTCTTAGTGAGATCAGAATAGATTTCGTCGTACGCGGGGCCGAATTCCCATCCCGGACCCATGACAAGACTGTGCGTGCCGCTATGCGCTATACCTGCCCTGATCGAATCGCTCTTGAATTCCGATGTCGGTTCAAAATCGAAGTAGGCGCTGTCTATTTTTTGCAGCACGGTAAAATCAGGAATAATTTCTGGTGTTGGCCAGCGTTCAAGATCCAGCAGGTATTGATATTCTTCGTGCTTCTCAACAGCTCCGAAAACTTTCCAGTAATACGATTTCGTCATCCGTTCAGCGTCAATAATGCCGTGATTGAATTGCCAATGCTGAAACAAATTCAGAACTAGAAGAAAACCGATTCCTATTCCTGCCGGAATGCGATACCATTTTCGTTCCGCACTCAGGTGCATGATCAGGAATCCGAGCGCAAGTGCCATTGCAGGATACATCTCCATCATTCCACGAATACTGAAACATGCGGCGTACCACCAGCATTCCCAGCTCATGATCATCCAGGTGTACGCGAAAACGAAAACAAGAAGCGACAGAAAAATGCTGCGTCCATACTTCCACATAAAATAAAAACCCCAGAAGCAGAACAGCATCATTGGTGTGTACAGCAACCAACCTTTTTTGTAGCTGAACAAAGCTTCCATGAAGAATGGCGACTGCCAATTAAATCGCTCATTGTACGTGTAGAAAACCCATTTGCCGGAAGTGAATTTCCAGTACGCCATCTGAAGGAAAACAAACACAGCACCGGCAAGACAAAGCGCCAAAACCTTTTTCCATTCGGTCAAAAACATTTTCAGCTTTGCGAAAAATGTTCGCCACGATGTAACCTGCCAAAGAATGGGAACGAGTATCCAGAATACTTCTGTTGGCCGCGTGAGTGTTCCTACACCAATGAGTGCACCAAGCGCAATCGCATAACCGAAGCTTTTTGTTTCGTGCCATCGGATAACACACCAGAGAATTACCGCGTTAAGCGCAAACAATGTACTGTGCGGCATTACTGTATCAGATGCGGTCTGCGCCCAATAGTTCGTTCCCATCGTAATGAGCACAAGTACAATCGCGGTAACGCCGTCTGAGAAATATTTCAGAAGAACTTTTCTCAGGAACCACAATCCAATGAACGCGTACAGACAACCGCCCAACAGAATCGCCCAACTGTACGGTGGAGAGAGTCCATCGGC
>CAYUTR010000106.1:11884-13753 GCA_964447465.1 uncultured Chryseobacterium sp. | reverse complement strand
CTATTCCCTATTACCTAAATTTGCAGAGTGAAACACCTCCTGAACAAAACCCTCACCGTAAAACAGGTTGCCGCAGTATCTGTATTGCTCGTAGCAATTCTTGCTGTGACTTTCGTTTTTATGACTGGAGGAGAAGACGTTCCGCTCAAAGATAAAGTGACTCAGAACGTTGACTCTACGCAGGAACAGCAGGCCGTAGAAAAAGATACTTCCGCGATGGGACGATTGCTCGCGTTCATAGAAGACTCTATTAATACTGCTCCTGAAATTCGCGGAGGAAGTTGGAGCTACTATATAGGTCCTGTAAATGCTGATACCGCGATTTACGAAGTCAACTCTACAACAGGAATGGTTCCGGCTTCTGTGATGAAAGTTGTGACCACAGGAACAGCGCTTGCAATTCTCGGTCCGGGATATCGCTTCTCAACTTTGCTGCAGCACGACGGAACAAAAAGCGGAAGCACGCTTGAAGGAAATATTTTCATTCGCGGAAATGGTGATCCGACACTGGGTTCCGAATCGTATGGCAGCAGTGTTTCCAAAGTGATCAACAACTGGGCAACTGCCATACAAGGATTAGGTGTCGATAGTATTTCCGGTTGCATCGTTGGTGATGCAGAAGCATTCGAACGCGACATGACTCCTGGCGGATGGTGCTGGGAAGATGTGCAGAGCGATTACGGTGCAGGTCCATGTGGATTGTCGATTCACGAAAATCAATTCACGATTTCATTGAGCGGTTCGGGCGGACATGTAAGCATGAGTTACAATCCGAAAATTCCCGGGATGAAATTGTACAATCAATGCGTGTGCAATCCGTCAATAGGGAAATCGTATGCTTACGTTACCGGCGGACCTTATCAGTTCGAACGTTGTGTACAAGGAGAAGTGAATGGATCACTCGAAGCACGTGGATCGATTCCTGATCCTGCATTGTTGTGCGCGCAGTTGCTGAAAATAGAATTGGAAAATCGCGGAATAAAAGTTGGAGACTCTGCAACAACGATTCGTCTGATCCGATTGAACGGATTGAAGCTCGAAAGTGTAGGAGGAAGAAAACTAATTACGTCTTCATCTTCTGCATCGCTCGCAGATCTTGTGTATCACACGAATCAGATATCACAGAACTATTATGCAGAAACAATTCTTCGCGCAATTGCTTTGAAAGAAAAAGGATACGGCAGCACGTTCGGCGGAGCAGGATCGGTTTACGCATTCTGGAAAAATCATAATGTAGATATCCAGGGATTTTACATGGTTGACGGATCTGGATTATCGCGGAATAATTCCATCACAACAAAACAACTCGTGAGTATGTTGCGCGTGTATGCAAAAGACACCGTGATGTTTCCATCGTTCTATCGTTCACTTCCGATTGCAGGAGAATCGGGAACTATCCGCAAGTTGGCAGACAGTACTGCGGCTGAAGGAAATCTGCGTGCAAAATCAGGAACCATGTCACGGGTACGTTCTTATGCAGGATATGTCGACACGAAAAGTGGCAATCGCATGGCTTTCGCGATGATCGGGAACAATACGCAATGGGAATTGAGCGAAATCAGGGATAAATTTGAGAAGTTGTTTATTCTTATGGCGGAACTTCCCTAACGATACATTCACCACATAGGAAATTTTGATATTCGCTGTTTTCTAAGGTGTTCGCCTAAAAAGCGAACAGAACATAGGACACATAGGGACAATTTTTCATGTCGGCCTTCCCTATGTGTCCTATGTGCCGGTTCGTTTTTCACGAACCGCTTAGAAAACAAAGGGCTTTATTTCGGCTATGTGGTAAAAGAATGGAAGCGGAACTACCCTAACGATACATTCACCACATAGGAAATTTTGATATTCGCTGTTTTCTAAGGT
>CAYUTR010000106.1:0-11784 GCA_964447465.1 uncultured Chryseobacterium sp. | reverse complement strand
CCCTAACGATACATTCACCACATAGGAAATTTTGATATTCGCTGTTTTCTAAGGTGTTCGCCTAAAAAGCGAACAGAACATAGGACACATAGGGACAATTTTTCATGTCGGCCTTCCCTATGTGTCCTATGTGCCGGTTCGTTTTTCACGAACCGCTTAGAAAACAAAGGGCTTTATTTCGGCTATGTGGTAAAAGAAGGGAAATGGAGTTGTTAATTGTCCTGAAATTACCTCCACATATCCGGTAATCCGCCCCAAACATCTAATTTTGCCCCTGATGACCAATGCCCCCGCGTAAATTTGGCATCAGTTAAACCTAACTAAACAAGTCATGAAAAAATTAATCCTGATCCTTTGCATTGCGCCTTTTTGGTTCGCATGCGGGGACGATAAGCCAGTAACTGATCCGATTAAGGACAGTCTTACTGAAGAAACAAACCGTTTGAACGGAATCACTTCCGAGCAGGCAGCATCTCTCGACTCTTTTTTTCGCGCGATGAATGATATCCAGGCAAACCTTGATGAAATCCGCGAGAAAGAAAAAATGATCGCGAATGACACTGCTAAAGGAGATGTGAACTCGCGCAAAGACAAGATCACGTCCGACATCCAGGCGATTTACGACATGATGGTGCAGAACAAACAGAAATTGGCAACTGCAAAAGCAAACCTGAAGAATTCAAACCTTCAGATTGCTTCGATGCAAGTTACAATCGACAACCTGAGCAATACACTGGTTGTACGCGAAGCAGAGATCACAGAACTGAAAGACGATCTACAGAGAAAAGATCTTGAACTCAGCAACCTGAGCATGAGCTACCAGGAAGCGGTGCAGGAATCGGATGCGAAAACAATCCAGCTTAACACTGCGTATTATGCATACGGTACAAAGAAAGAACTGGAATCGCAGGGTGTAATTTCACTTGAAGGTGGTGTAATCGGAATCGGCAAAACGATCAAGATGAACGAAAAGCCGAATACGGATTACTTCACGCAGGTAGACATCACTAAGCTTTCTGAAATTCCATTGAGCTCGAAAGAAGCAACAATAGTTACCACTCACCCTGCAGGATCTTACCGTATTGACGGAACCGACGGACGTGCAGATAAATTGGTTATCACCGACCAGACGAAATTCTGGAGCGTTTCAAAATATCTAGTAGTGGTTGTGAAATAATGGTTGGTTTATTAACACCACAGATCAAAAATCCTCCGCAACTTGCGGGGGATTTTTATTATGAGGCATTTCGTTTTTCTGATTCCGGTTTTGTTGCTGATTTTCTCCTGTGGAGAGGATGAAGCGACTTCCGGTTCCGACACGCTTCGTGCTGCTTTTGTTCCGAACTATCATGGACAGATTGATGGAGCGCTCAAGGAAATCCGTCTCGACACATTCTTTCAGAAAAAATTTGTAGAAGGAACTTTTTCCGGATGCGTGCTGGTAGCGCAGGATGGTGTTATTCTTTATCAGAAAGCTTTCGGTTGGGAAAATCATGAGCAGAGAGATTCCCTGAGTATTGAATCATCATTTCAGCTCGCATCTGTTTCCAAACAGTTTACTGCCGCTGCGATTTTGTTGCTCGTGCAAAGCGGAGAATTGAGCCTCACCGATTCAGTCCGCAAATTCTTTCCGGAACTTCCTTACTACAACGTAACCATTCATGATTTACTTGCACATCGCGCGGGAATGGACAAGTACACCAACATCTGCGACAATTATTACCGCGAAAAGGGAATTGATCCACCTTCAGTTTACACGAATGACAGTGTTGTGAGTCTGTTTTCACAATTGCAAGTGAAAACCATTCACAAACCCAACGAGAAATACGATTACAGCAATACTGGATATGTTTTACTTGCAGCAGTAGTTGAACACGTCAGTGAAATGCCTTTCCATGAATTCATGAAGAAGAATTTCTTTGAGCCACTTGGAATGGATCAAACATGGATCAACGGAGATACAGCTGCACATCCGCACATGGCCCGGGGCTATTACAAGAGCTGGAATCGTTGGGACGACGGATTTCTGGATCGTGTTGCGGGCGACAAAGGAGTTTACGCGAGTGTGGGCGATATGTTCAAGTGGGATCGCGCTCTTCGTCGCGGCGCAATTCTGAATTTGCAGACACAAGATTTGGCGTACACTCCATACAGCGAGGAACTCGTTGGAAAGAAAACATGGAATTACGGTTACGGCTGGCGGACAGTTGAATTTCCCGACAATGCACGCGCGGTGTTTCACAATGGATGGTGGCACGGTTACACGAGTGCATTTTATCGTGGACTCACCGATGATGTAACGATTGTAATTCTCTGCAATAAATTCAATCGCGGGATTTACAACGTGCAACCCATACTGGAAATTCTCGGCGCGCATTTTATTGATACGGCAGAAGAAGAATCCGCTGACTCAACCGCAAGCACAGGTTCAAACCGAAAATAATGATTGCACGCAAAATTACCGTTCCGAAAACAGCGAGGTATTTTATTTCAGCTGAACCTTCTGCAAAAATCCGTGAAGTGATTTTTGTTTGTCACGGTTATGCACAATTGGCGAATGAATTTCTCGAAGGATTTTCTTCCGTTCAAAATGAACACCAACTCTTCATTGCTCCGGAAGGACTGCACCGGTTTTATCATCGTGGTGGCTACGATAAAGTTGTAGCATCATGGATGACGAAGGAAGAACGACTTGATGATATTGCCGATTACATCACCTGGCTCGATTCTGCTGCTGCTGACGTGCTTTTAAGGTGTCCACCAGATGTAAAAATCACCGCGCTGGGTTTTTCGCAGGGTGCTGCAACGGTTTCGAGATGGGCTACATTCGGAATGACCAATATCGACCATCTCATTCTATGGTGCGGCTTCTTTCCACCCGATTTACCATTGGAAAATCCGTTGAAATGCAAGGAGCTGACCGTGGTTACCGCTTCCGATGATAAATACGTGGATGCTGCATCCGAGGAGAAGAATCTGGCAGCAATTGCGTCTTATTTTACCACTTACAAACACGTACGGTTCGAAGGTGGTCACGAGCTTCATGCTGGCACGCTTTCTGAAGTTTTCATGGGCAAGTAACCTAAGTCTTACTAAATTGCACCCAATGAAAGCCCGATTAACCCTCGCCCTGCTTTTATCATTTCTTAGTTTTCGCGCCACTGCCCAGGATTGGATAGAAGGCGGACTCTATGCTGAACACTACCAACTTGGCTTTAGAAGTCAACAGCAATATGGTGGAATACTGCACATCGGAATCGGAGAACGGTTTACACTCAACTGGCAGATCGGAATTGGACCTGCGGCTGAAGGTGGATTTTATTTTCATGCCCCGGCGGGATTAATTGGTGGTTATAAGCTTTTGCGCTTGCAGAATTCAAATCCAATTATCAGTGCATTTCCATTGGCAAATAATCTTGCTATTTTATTGTGCGCGATTCCGGAAGGCGTGGGCTATTATGCAACGGAAGGAAAAATGAGATTACACGTTTCATTAAATCCGTTGGGCTTTGATTATTGGAATGATATAGATCAGGACCTCGTGAAGCACGGCCGAATGGTCGGTACGATGATGATACGTTGCCGATTAATGTCAGGCTTGAAAATTCCGATTTATATAGCGCCGCAAGTTGGTGCAAGTTTTATTTACCGTTTGCCCGAAGATGGAACATTGGAGAGAATTGGTTTTCGTGTTGGAGTCACTATAGGATACAGCAACGAGGATCGCGATTAATACCATTTATTATTTGGAATTTAATATTTGTAATTTACCATTACCCGAAAATATTAAATCTCAAATCAAAAATTGTAAATGACGTAACCCCAACCCCAAAATAATGTCCCTTAAGCCCAAAAAACAAAAACGCTCTGTCGATGGCGCAGGTTTTCTCTTGTGGAAAGCCGGCAACGCATGGCAACGACACGTGCGGGAACAATTGAAGTCAACCGGAATAACTCACGTGCAATTTTTATTGCTCGATGCAGTGAAACAACTTGAAGCCGGTGGAAAACAACCATCACAAACTTTACTTGCACGCACAGCAGGAACAGATGTGATGATGACTTCGAAAGTGATCCGCACACTGGAAGAAGCAAAACTCATCGCGCGAAAAGAAAATCGTAATGATGGTCGCGCTGTGATATTGCAGATTACTCCTGCAGGAAAAAGTAAGTTGACGAAAGCTGCAGCAGCGATTAAGAAATCAGAAGATGCTTTCTTTTCGAAGCTCGTGAGCAAGCCGCATAAGTTTGTAGCGAATCTTTCGGCTCTAGCGGAATAGTTCTCGTTACCGCGGGCTGAAGCCCACGGCGATCATTTCAATTGTCAATGGTCAAGTGGTGGTAGAAAAAATTGCGGAGCAATTTTTTCTACCACCATATTATTCCAATTAAAAAAGAGATCGCCGTCGGCTTTAGCCGGCGGTAATAAATTGAAATTCAAAACTACTCTGAGAAGTAAATCTTCCGCAACAACTCTTCTCCCTGCACTAATCCGTTCACATCTTCATTTTTGAACGTGACCTTGATTTCTGAACGACGCACATTTCCGAATTGAACAGGAAGTGTACTTGTGCAGGTCACAAGATTTTCAGAAAGCAAATTGTGCGCAACATCCGTGTTCCCGAATATGAACGACGGCAGTGCATCATGTCCAAGAAAAATTCTGTGCAGATCGAACCACGCCATGTAGCCTGCAAGTTCACCGGTAATTGCATGCGGACGACCATCTACACGAGCATCGTTTGTAACCGTTAGCAAATGATCAGCTATGATCATTCTCCATCCGCCGGAGAAGACGTAATCAAATTCCCAACCGCGCGTAGTTAACGGTATGCTGTCGTCTTCCATGTAAGAACTAATCAGCGACTCCACTTTATCGGGATCAGTCATCTGGAACGTATACGTCTCTCCGTTGTTCGTCACCATCATCGTATCACGTTTATCGGGGAAAGCAGTTTGCCCGGTAATCATCCGTGTAGTCGTGTCATGCAGGATGTAAATACAATCTCCCGAGAGATATGGAATGATTTCCGCGATGTGCTCTTCCGTTAATGGAAGATGACGCATGCCAGGTTCATCTGCGTACTGCTCGTACAACGAATCAGCTTCCGGATCGAATGAGCTACGGATGAATGCAGTCATTGTAGAAACCTCACATGGAAACTGGAATTCATCCATCTGATCTTTGTCTACTCCGTCGTCGAGATGCCATTCGGAGCGCACAAGAATTTCTCCGTCCTGAAAATCGGCCATGTAATTGAAATACTGAACTCCGCTGGTAAGTTGTTCGATCATTTGTCCGCCACCAGTGAAATTTCTGAGCGGTTTCGTTTGTACCCACAGCGACATTCCAAAAGAATTCAGTTCCATATCGCAGAAATTTTCATTTGCGAGAACGGAATTTTCTTTTGCCTGCTTCAGCAACTTGATGCATTGTGTAGAAACTGTTGCAATGCCGTGATTGCCGAGCGGGTAGAGGAACAGTGCAACATCTTCTGTCCAGCCTATTGCAGCAGCAGTCGTATCGAATCGCATAACTGGAATTCCATCGCTGTTCATCGGAACGATATTGAATTCTTTTGTAACGTGTATGCGCATGAGCGTTCCGAATTCAGCACTATCATCGAGTTGAACCGCAATTCCGAAAAATGCTGCTTCTCCGCTGTGATAGGTGAACATGAGAATGTCGCTCATCTCGTCGGTTCCTGTTGCACCATTCGCAAGAATTGCCCGCGTGAAAGGTTCGAGCTCCTTCTGCATCATGGATTCATCGGCCATCTCCGGAAAAAGATGTTCGTCGCCGGAACGATCGCTTGCCAACTCGCGCAGGTTGAGCGTCAGTACTGCAAATGCATCTGAAGGAATCACCCGCGCATGTGGAGGAATTTCCCGCTTCATAGTCCAATACCACAAGAGAAACGCAATTGCACACGTGAGGATGAGTGCAGCAGCTATGGAACGGAGAATTGTTTTCTTCACGGCGTAAAGATAAGAAGGCGGGTGGTTGTCGGTTCGAGCGTAGTCGAGAACTTAACAACCGGCTGCGAACCGCATTTGTCGACTTCTCTCCCGATAGCTATCGGGATGCGCTCGAAGTGACAAATGCCCGTACCTTTGCACTTATATATGTCTAACCGTCGCGACCCATTCGGACATAAGCTTTGGATTAAGCGCTCATTGATCAAATCGATCGGACGTGCAACGTGGGGCTGGTTTGCGAAGAAGAATTCGCTGAACATTTCGGGTACTGAATTCCTGAAGGATCTTCCGGACCGTAATGTGCTCTTCGTTTCTAATCACCAGACATATTTCGCTGATGTCATTGCGTTCCTTCATGTATTCTGTGCGGTGAAGAACGGTCAACAGAATTCCATTGATGATAAAAGCTACCTGAAAAAACCACGCGTCAATAGTTACTTCGTTGCAGCAGAAGAAACGATGAAGAAAGGAATATTGCCGAGAATTTTTGCGTACGTAGGTTCTGTTTCTATTCAGCGCACGTGGAAGCAAGGAGCGAAGGATGTGAACCGGAAAGTGCGCATGGATGATATTTCGAATATCGGACTTGCATTGAGTGATGGATGGGTGATCAACTTTCCGCAAGGCACAACGAAACCATTTGTGAAAGGACGACGCGGTGTAGTTCTAATTCTCAAGAAATATAATCCGGTAGTTGTTCCTGTCGTTATCGATGGGTTCAGCAGGGCATTTAGCAAAAGCGGATTGAAGATGAAGAAAAAAGGAACGAAGCTTTCCATTCGCTTTAAGGAAGCAATGAAGATTGACTTCAAGAAACCTGCTGATGATATTCTTGAAGAGATCATGGATGCGATTGAGCAGTCGGCGAGATTTCAGAACAAGTCTTAGGCTGCCTGCGGCGCTTACCACATAGGAAATTTTCACGCATGTTGTTTTCTAAAGCGGCTTCGCGAAAAGCGAAGCCGGCACATAGGACACATAGGGACGTTCATGGTTTTTGAGTGTCGTACATCCCTATGTGCTCTATGTGGTAAGCGGCTTGCCGCGCCTTGGCAAACAACGGACTGTATTAATCTATGTGGTAAGCGCCGCAGGCAGGAACAAAAAAATCCCCCTGTTTTCACAAGAGGATTTTCAATATTTATTTTCAGAAAACTATTCGTCTCCTTCAGCACCTGATGCTGCATTCTTACGTGCTTCACGTTGTGCTTTAATCTCGTTATAGCGAATCAGTTGATCGGGTGTAAGTACAGCCTGAATTTCGTGATCCTTGTTACTGCGGATCAATGCAATGTCGCTGTCTTTCTGTGCCTGTGTTTTGTTCACATCAGCATTCACCGCTTCAATCTCGTTGTGACGTGCAAGCATGATTGCTTCAACAGTTGCAGTTTGCTCATCGGAAAGCCCGAGCTGCTTTTTCATCTTGAGAGCCTGCGTGTGGCAACGCTCAACTGGATTTTCAGCTACCTGAGCTGCTTGTGCATTAGCAAATGAAGCTGAAAGCACGAAAATGAATAGGACGAAAATGCGTTTCATGTTTGTATGTGTTGGACTTAGTAAATCTACTTTATAACCACTTTAAAACCAAATTTCATGCCGTAAATGCTTGTAATCGAGCTTTTTTGCAGCAAATGAGTCTATTGAACCGGATAGTAGATTTCAGTCAGCCATTTGGATGTGTCAGGCTCGGTTCCCGGATCAGTCACGTAAACTTCCCAAACAGGTCCATTCACAGTTTTTCCATTGTCCTTGATCCACTTGTCAATTGCTTCATGGCAGTCACCGGTGTTCATGTAATCGCCGTAATAATTGCATTTAACGGCGTTCCCTGCGGTGCTTTCCCAATACATCACGCGACCAGCATTCTTGCCGGCCTTATCGGTAGGAATGCCCGCTCTTAACCAGAAATTCATCGAGCCATCAGCATTATAAACAACCTGATCATAGATCGCGAACGGAGCACCCGCCTGATTTAATCCTTGCTTTTGCATCTCCGCACTAATATCTCCGTAAAGCGAACCCAATTTGTTACCGAGGTCAGCCAAACTCGAGCTATCTGTAACCGTCATCACTTTCCATGCTGGTGTCATTGTCATTTCCATCACATATTCCACAGTCGCTTCCGGTGAAGGCATTCCTTCACAATGATCTTTCAATCCTTTGAGTGTTTTTTCAAAATCAGCTCCCAACATTGCGTCCATATCCATGAACAACATCATCGGTCGCATCAGGAAAGGCGTTTCACCATCCATATACGCAGTAACCATTACTCCACCTACAGTGTCTTTAATGCGCCACCCACTGGTGCAAACTCCCATTCCTTCGAATTCAAGATCGCATTCTACCAGTGTAGTAGGTTCACTTTTCCTGATAGTAAGTGTTCCGTTTCCAACGCTGTCATTTTCGCTGGTCCACATGTGTTTCGCACCAACTCCAGATTCAGGTCCTTCGTAAGTCGATTTCATGTTCGGATCGATGTTGTCCCAATACGACCACATCTGCCATTGCTTAAGCGTATTGATCTCATTGTAAACTGTCGCAGCGTTTGCCTTGATGATGATTGAACGTTCAACATGCATGCTCGACGGACCGAACAAAGCAAGAATGAGGTAGACGCCAATGAGTAATGCGAGCGTGATTCCTAGTCCTTTTAAGAGTTTCATAGGTTTGGGTTTTTAAGTTGCGCCAAAGGTAATAGCGGCATCTGTGGCTGTCAAGCATTATTTGATAAGACTAAAAATTTTGGTTTTTCTCGACAGTAGGCAGTAAGCAGTCTGGCAGTAGGCAGTCAACGCACTTGTGGTGATTTAATCTGCGAAATCTGCGAATCTGCGGCAGTTTAGATCGGGCCATGTTATTTATCTTTAGTGAGATGAAAAAGCTGATGACCGCGAATTTTAGGAGTGTTTTTGTGCTGCTTGTAACCGTTTGCTTTCCACTTTTCATAGTTGCTCAGCCTGCGTATGTCTACCACGAGAAAGGCAAGAAGCTCATGGAGGAAAAGAAGTGGGTGGAAGCCATCGTGCAGCTTGATATTGCAATCAAAACAGACGCGACGTATTTCGAAGCATTCGTTGATCGCGGTCGGTGTAATCTGGAATTGGGCAAGAACGATCTTGCATTGGCCGATCTGAATCAGGCGGTAAAACTGAATGCGAATTTCGCACCTTCATTTTATTGGCGTGCGAAAGTGAATGAGAAACTCGGAAACGATCAGCCGGCGATTGATGACTACACGAGCGCGATCAAACTCAACTCTACTTTTGTAGACAGTTATGTTTCCCGTGCAAAGCTTTACGGAAAGACCAATCAGGATCAACTTGCGCTGAACGATTACACGAAAGCAATTTCTCTCGACGGAAAGAACGCGGAATCATTCTTTCAGCGTGGTGTGCTTTATCGCAAGATGAAAAAAGACAACGAAGCACTCGCCGATTTTAATAAAGCCATCACGCTCGATCCGAATATGGGAAAGGCTTACGCTGAGCGCGGAAAGATGGAAGCAGATCAGAAGAAACTGGATCCGGCGATTGGAGATCTTTCGAAGGCTATCACTTTGTCTGCAGCGGATGAAAATGTTTATCGCGCCCGTGCGAATTGTTACACACAACAAAACAAGAATACGGAAGCCATCGCAGATTACACCGTGGTTGCAGACGTGTACAAGTCGAAAGACCCGGAAATTTTTCGCATGCGTGGCGATCTTTTCACGAAGCTGAAAAATTATCCTTCTGCCGCGAAAGATTACACGAAAGCACTCACGCTGAAGAAAGATGATGTTCCGACTTTGTTGTCGCGTGCGAACTGTTATTACGTGCAGGGCAAATCGAAATACATGCTCGCTGAACTCGATTACAAAAAAGTGTTGGAGCTCGAGCCGAGAAATGCCATAGCATCAAGAGGACTTGGTCGCATCCGTTTTGATCAGGAAAAATGGCAGGACGCTGCAGATTATTTTACGACAGCAATAGCAAACGGAGCAGCAGGAGAAGATTATTTCTTCCGTGGCAAATGCAACTACAAGCTGAACAAGAAAAAAGACTGCTGCGCTGATTTTGATAAGGCTGCTGAGATGGGATATCCGGGAGTGGTGGAGGAGAAGAAGCTGGCGGGATGCCAGTAACAGTCGTGCAGTCTGGCAGTCATGCAGTCGGCAGTCTTAGGTTTCGATAGAATTACGCTGAATAAGATATGAGTTTTCGTTTTGTGATGATGATGTTGCTGATGACAATTGTTGGACGGCTTTGTGCTTCTAACGGCGATTCCCTGCATCTAACTCCGGCGCAACAGCGCATTGTTTCTTCCATCGAGGAAATGAGTGAACCGGAACTTGTGCTCATGATTGATTCTCTGTTTGATGCTGATGTGCATGATTCCATTTTGTTCTTGATCATTAATCGACAGATTGATTCGTTGCGCATGAGCTATCCAAAGAATCAGTTCGAAGGCGGAATAGGATTTTTTCCGGCGAACAAATTCTATGGCAACTGGAATACGCGGATGTTGTTTCCGTATACCGATTCGCTGTACAAAGCTGATACGTTAATTACGTTGGATCTTTCACCGGCAATAAGTGGTCCGTTTGTTTTTCCTTTCAACGGCGTGCTTACATCCGGATTCGGCTGGAGAGATTCCGCTTTTCATCGGGGGATAGATGTAGATCTTACACGCGGTGATACGGTTGGTGCAGCTTTCATGGGCATGGTACGTTTCGCAGGACAATCGGGCGGCTATGGAAACGTGGTGATCATCCGTCACTACAACGGACTGGAAACGGTGTACGCACATCTCTGGAAAATAAAAGTGAAAACCGGCGACATCGTGAATTCCGGACAGATGATTGGTCTCGGCGGAAATTCCGGGCACTCAACAGGAACGCATCTTCATTTTGAAACACGGTTTCGCGGAGTGGCGATCAATCCGGCGTTCATCATCAATCTCGAAACACGCACGTTGAACGCTAACAAAATTGATGTTGTACGAACACGTCAGGGATATGCGGTTCGTCCACAGGGAACAGAATTTCATACCGTGAAGCGTGGAGATAACATTACCACCATCGCGCAGCAATATGGGCGTACTGTGAAACAGGTGCAGGCGTATAATGGGTGGACGGGATATGTGCGGTTGCGCGCTGGGGATCAAGTCCGGATTCGTCCGCAATAAATTAACCACATAGCAACATAGTAACATAGCCCGTTGTTTTCTAAGCGTGATGCGCGAGCGTATCCGTCATAGAACACATAGTCAGCACACCCGCTATGTGAACTATGTTAAGCAGAGCGCCTAACAATTATAGACTATCCTTCTATGAAGCTATGTGGTTAAATCGGTAGTAACTTTGCTGCGTGAAAGATTTGATTTCATCACCGAAAGAATTTCAAGTTGCATTAACTGCACGATTGAAATTGCCACTGCCGGGAAGTAATGCGCAGGATGTGATGACTTCACGCGCGCGATTGCCGCTGCAGAGTTATCTCGATAAGCATACGGATTATAAAACAAGTGCGGTGATGATGTTGTTGTATCCGCTCGACAACATGGTACACACGATGATCATCAAGCGTCCGTCGTATGATGGAATTCACAGCGGACAGCTTGCATTGCCCGGAGGAAAAATGGATGAAGGAGATGGGACACCGGTGCACACCGCGATTCGTGAAACGCTCGAGGAAGTGGGAGTGAGCACTTCGGTTCAGGATGTGATTGGAGAATTAACTCCGTTGTACATTCCGCCGAGTAATTTCCTGGTGCATCCGTTTGTGGCATGGCTGAACGAGCGACCAACATTTGTTCCGGATAAGC
>CAYUTR010000105.1:0-13785 GCA_964447465.1 uncultured Chryseobacterium sp. | reverse complement strand
CATGTTTCACTAGCTTTGTTCTAAGCAAACACATTATCATGAAAAACATCTTCTTAAGCATTGCGCTTCTGCTATCGGCAACAGCATTTGCTCAATTCAATTACTCAGAAAATGCGGCCAACGGCAACATGATCGTTCAGGGTCAATACAGTTCTGATCCCGGAGTTACTGCAACGGACAGCAAACAGACGATTGCTACCAAGCTTGCTTCTGTTCAGAAAATTGGAAATTGGAAATATTGGTCAGAGACCGGCACACTGATTGCCGAAGAACACTACACTACGTCGGGAATCCGCACAGGAGTTTGGAAGACCTGGTCTAACACCGGAGTTCTTGCTACAGAAATTAATTTTGCTGCAGGCACTGCTGTTTTTTATCACGCTAACGGACAAAAAGCTGAAGAAGGCGGAATCAACACCGAGATGCAACACATCGGCACCTGGAAAGGTTGGCACGAGAACGGAACACTGAATTACGAAGGTGCTTTCGATACCAACGGAAATAAAACAGGTCTCTGGAAGTTCTACGATGCTACAGGTAACAGCGTAGGCACTGAGAATCACTAAGCACGCACCAGTCACAATATAAATGTCCCGGTATCGTAAGATAGCCGGGACTTTTTCGTTCGCAGTTTTTCCGTCTCCTGTTCACCGTTATCTTCGTTTCATTAAAGTGTGAATCATCAACTACGTAACTGTGCACTGTGAAGCTGAAAGAGAAATTTGATTTCGTCATAAACTGGTTCGAAACACACGTTCCCATCGCTGAAACGGAATTGCAATACTCGAATCCGTACGAGCTTTTAGTTGCCGTTATCCTTTCTGCTCAGTGTACTGATAAGCGCGTGAATATAGTTTCACCTCCACTCTTTAAGCGCTTCCCGGAAGCAGAATCACTTGCAGCTGCATCTGTCGAGGAAGTTTTTCAATACATCAGGAGCATTTCTTACCCGAACAACAAAGCGAAACATCTTGTTGGAATGGCGAAGATGCTCACCGGCGAATTCAAAGGAGTTGTTCCATCAGAAATAGAAGAACTCGTAAAACTACCCGGAGTAGGAAGAAAAACTGCGAATGTTATTGCTTCTGTTGTTTACGATAAACCAGCAATGGCAGTTGATACTCACGTGTTCCGCGTAAGTGCGCGATTAGGCCTTACGCGTGGAGCAAAGAACCCCTTGCAGACGGAATTACAGTTGGTCAAACATATTCCGGAGAACAGAATTGCAACCGCACATCACTGGTTAATTCTGCACGGACGATATACCTGCATTGCGAGAAACCCGAAATGCAGTGAGTGTCCGTTTACTGAGATTTGTCTGTATTACAAGAAACATCAGGGTAAAAAGTAATTTTTACCAATGGAAACTGCTTAAAATCCAGTGTAATGCATGAATTTTCTGCAAAAATCGCCAGTAAGAATTTGCCGAACAGAAAAAACTTGTATTTTTGCGATCCCGCAAGGGAAATTACCACGGAATGGTAGTTCAGCTGGTTAGAATATCGCCCTGTCACGGCGGAGGTCGCGGGTTCGAGTCCCGTCCGTTCCGCAAATGAATCAGACATGAGTCCCCGCTTTTTAGCGGGGATTTTCATTTTTATATGGAAGCCTGAAACTTGTTTCAGGCTTCCATATAAAAATGAAAATTAGCGAAGCGACTCATGGCTGATTCTGAAGATGGGATCGAAGGGCCATTGAGCAGAGCGAATAATCCCGTCCGCAGCTTTCACTGAATTGAGGATTGAACATTGTTCGTTTGGTGATGTTGTGTGGCATCAGGTTATATAACCTGACGCTGTGTCGGGATTGGGATCCCGACACCACACAACAATGCCAAACGCACAATTAGCAATTTCCGATTCTACTTCATACCAAATACTCTTCCAGCGACTTATACTGCAACGTTCCGCTGAAGTGTTTCGCGACCCAATAAATAGTCAATTCTGATCCATCGAATTTTTTCTCGATGAGATCATAGATTTTGCGCTTGTCTTTCAAAATCGGATCGGGCTCGCTATCGGAAGAATTAATTTTCGCTTCACGCACAAAATCTTCAAACAAACTTTTGCTTCGTGGTGCGATGAGCGTGAAATGATCTTTATCGACAAAATTCTGAAAGCCCTTATCGAGCTCTTTAAGTTGGGAGAGTTTCATGTTCGTAGCTTTTATATTTTGTGTGTGGCAACACAACTGAGACAAATTTATTCAGCACAACTCTTCATTTCTGAAGTAATCGATGCACTGCTGAAAATCGCTGTTGCTTAGCGCAAATCGCCGTTGGAGTTATTCACAAACAGAGAATAAAGTCGGTCTGCTGTTGTGGCATTTTTATTGGGTACAGTATAGTGTGAAGTTGATCCATATCGTGTGAACGCAGGAGTGTAAGATGGCATAACGAATACTTACGACCTTATGCGCAGGTTGCTTTTTTGTGGAAAATTTTCCTCAAGGTGGGGCGTGGTTGCAATGGTTCTACTATTGCCGGCCACGCTTTTCTCGCAGCCGGCGTGGAGTTGGGCAGAAGGTGCCGGCGCCGGAAGTGATCAGAGGGGATATGCAATTGCTGCAGACATCAATGGAAATTCTTTTACCACCGGTTATATTAAAGGCAGTAACAATTCCTTCGGTAGCAATCAGGTGAGCGCTGTTGGTGGTGATGACGCGTTTCTCGCAAAGTATGATGTGAACGGAAATAATATTTGGGTAACGCGCATCGGTGGAGCCGGTGATGACTATGGATACGGTGTAGCGATAGATGCCTCCGGAAATAGTTATGTCTGCGGAAAATTCCAGGGAACCCTAACATTAATAGGCTTACCGAATATCAACCTGTTTTCATCCGGAAATAACGACATATTTATTGCCAAGTATGATCCGTCCGGGAATGTCGTATGGGCGAAGAACGCAGGATCAGCTAACAACGACGAAGCATCTGCAGTGATCACCAACGGCACGAATGTCTTTATAACCGGCATCTTCTCATCAACTGCAACATTTGGAGCCCTTCCTTCTTTAGTTTCAACCGGGGGTGATGATGTATTTGTCGCTGCTTACAATTGCAGCACGGGTGCCGAAACGTGGGCGGTAAAAGGAGGCAGTACGGCGAATGATCACGGAGATGGAATTGCAGTAGATGCTTCCGGTGTGTATGTAGGCGGACATTACGATGGCACCTGCACGTTTCAGAATCATTCGGGTTCGCTAACCAACAACGGTAACAGTGATATTTTCCTGGTGAAATATGATCTAACCGGTACCACCGGACTCTGGAAACGGCGAGCAGGTGGAAGCGGGGGTGACGAAGGCACCTGCGTTACTTTAAATGGAAATAACGTTTATGTAGGTGGATTCTTCTCGAATACAATGAGCATTTACGATACCGGTCCCGCAGTTGCTACTATCACTGCAGATAACAACGATGATGGTTTTATTATTCAGTACAACGCAACGAGCGGAAATTACAATTGGGTGCGTTCTGAGAATGGCGACAACGAAGACAGGATCTACGACATCAGCGCAAGTCCACAGGGAAATGTCTATACGACAGGTTTCTGGACTGGTGATTTACCATTCGGTAGCGGACCTTCAGTGAATGCATCAGGAGAGGATATTTTTGTAACGTGCTATTCAGCCGCAGGAACATTTATGTTCGGAATGCGCGCTACAGGTAGTGACGATGAACGTGGGCGCGGAATATCGGCGGGAAATAACTACTCGGCACATGTAACAGGTTACTTCAAATCGAGTACAGCAAATTTTGGATCTAATCCCGTTTCAGTAAGCGGGAATGAAGATATTTTTATTTCCATGGTGGGATGCACGGTGACTACTTCAAATGCCGGTTCCAATCAAACATTGTGTAGCACAACTGCAACACTGAACGGAAATACACCGGTGTTCGGAACGGGCATGTGGACTTTGATTTCGGGTAGTGGTACAATCGTGTCTCCAACAGTTCCAAATTCATCTGTTACGGGCTTAGGTGTAGGTGCAAATGTTTTCCGATGGTCGCTTACAAACGGTCCATGTGGTCCGAATACGGATGACGTTACAATTACACGCGACGCAAATCCGAGTACATCCAATGCAGGTCCTGACCAAACGATGTGTTCTTCTTCAGCAACACTCGCGGGAAATGTTCCTGGGGTTGGTACCGGATTGTGGACACTCGTTTCCGGAGTCGCAACGATCACAACACCGTCTTCGGCAACATCGGGTGTTACAGGCATGACGGTTGGTACCAGAACGCTCCAGTGGACGATCACCAATGGTGTGTGTCCTTCATCGAGCGATCAGGTAATTATTATACGTGATCCGACACCAACAACAGCGAATGCAGGTCCCGATCAAACTATTTGTTCTTCATCATCAACACTTGCAGGAAATACTCCTACGATAGGAAGTGGAGTCTGGACACTCATTTCCGGAACAGGAAGTATAACAACACCATCGTCACCTACTTCCGGCGTAACCGGACTTTCAGTTGGCGTAAATATTTTTGAGTGGACGATTTCCAACGGAACATGTCCTTCATCATCGGATCAGGTGCCGATTACCGTTGATCCCAATCCCACTGTATCGAATGCAGGGCCGGATCAGACATTATGCACTTCGACTGCTACACTCGCAGGTAACGTACCAACGATCGGAACAGGAATGTGGACACTCATTTCCGGAAGCGCAACAATTACAACGTCAACATCGGCTTCATCCGGCATCACTGCACTTGGAGTTGGAACAAACGTTTTCCGCTGGACGATTTCAAATGGAACCTGTCCATCATCTTTCGACGAGGTGACTATCATCAGAGATCCGAATCCCACCAATTCGAATGCAGGTCCCAATCAAACAATCTGTTCTTCATCATCATCGCTTGCAGGAAATGCTCCAACGATAGGAAGTGGAGTCTGGACACTTATTTCAGGAACAGGAACTGTTACGACACCAACGTCACCAACATCCGGTGTAACAGGGCTTTCAGTTGGAGTAAATGTTTTTCAGTGGACAATTTCCAACGGAACATGTCCTTCATCTTCTGATCAGGTTACAATCACCAGAGATGCTTTACCGACGACTGCCAATGCAGGATCTAATCAAACATTATGCAGCTCCACCGCGTTTTTAAATGCGAACAGTCCAGTTATCGGAACAGGGTTGTGGACACTCGTTTCCGGTACCGGAACAATTGTAACTCCAACCAATGACAACACAACTGTAAATTCTCTCAGCGTAGGCAACAATGTTTTCCAATGGACAATTTCAAACGGAACGTGCCCATCGTCAACAGACCAGGTAACGATAACGGTTGATCCGTTCCCAACAACTTCCAATGCAGGCCCGAATCAAACATTGTGTAGTTCCAGCGCAACACTAGGTGGAAACATTCCCGTGACGGGAACAGGAATGTGGACACTGATTTCAGGAACAGGAAATATTTCAACTCCCACTTCTGCGAATTCGAATGTCACCTCACTTGGAGTAGGCAACAATGTATTCCAATGGACAATTTCAAACGGAACATGTCCTTCTTCTACGGATCAAGTAACGATTACAAGAGATGCAGTGCCGACCACTTCGAATGCGGGTTCTAATCAAACATTGTGTGCCTCAAGTGCATTCTTGAATGCGAACAGTCCAGCTATCGGAACCGGTTTGTGGACACTCGTTTCAGGTACCGGAACAATTGTAAGTCCGACAAATGATAACACAACTGTAAATTCTCTCAGCGTTGGCAACAATGTATTCCAGTGGACGATTACAAACGGAACGTGCCCTTCGTCAACCGACCAGGTAACCATAACGGTTGATCCCTTACCAACAACTTCTAATGCAGGACCGAATCAAACATTGTGTAGTTCCAGCGCAACACTAGGAGGAAACATTCCCGTGACGGGAACAGGAATGTGGACATTGATTTCGGGTACAGGAACTATTTCCACTCCGACTTCTGCAAATTCCAACGTCACTTCACTTGGCATAGGCAGCAATGTTTTCCAATGGACAATTTCAAACGGAACATGTCCTTCTTCTACGGATCAAGTAACGATTACAAGAGATGCAGTGCCGACCACTTCGAATGCGGGTTCTAATCAAACATTGTGTGCCTCAAGTGCATTCTTGAATGCGAACAGTCCAGCTATCGGAACCGGTTTGTGGACACTCGTTTCAGGTACCGGAACAATTGTAAGTCCGACAAATGATAACACAACTGTAAATTCTCTCAGCGTTGGCAACAATGTATTCCAGTGGACGATTACAAACGGAACGTGCCCTTCGTCAACCGACCAGGTAACCATAACGGTTGATCCCTTACCAACAACTTCTAATGCAGGACCGAATCAAACATTGTGTAGTTCCAGCGCAACACTAGGAGGAAACATTCCCGTGACGGGAACAGGAATGTGGACATTGATTTCGGGTACAGGAACTATTTCCACTCCGACTTCTGCAAATTCCAACGTCACTTCACTTGGCATCGGCAACAATGTGTTCCAATGGACAATTTCAAACGGAACATGTCCTTCATCATCTGACCAGGTAACTATTACACGGGACCAAATGCCAAGTACTGCGTTTGCGGGAAGCAACCAGACATTGTGCAGCTCAACTGCGTTTCTGAACGCGGTTAATCCTTCGACAGGAACAGGGTTGTGGACGCTTGTTTCCGGCAGTGGAACAATTGTAACTCCGACCAACGACAACACCACAGTGAATTCTCTCGGAATTGGCCCGAACGTTTTTCAATGGACAGTTTCGAACGGAACTTGCCCTTCTTCAACTGACCAGGTAACAATTACGGTTGACGCGGTACCAACGACTTCAGCAGCAGGAACTGATCAAACCATCTGCAGCTCGACGGCAACATTGAGTGGAAATATTCCTGTGGTAGGAACAGGAGTTTGGACGCTCATATCCGGAGCAGGAAATATATCAAACTCAACTTCTGCGAATTCAGCAGTCACATCACTTGGTATCGGTAACAACGTTTTTGAATGGAAAATTTCAAACGGAACATGTCCATCCTCAACAGATCAGGTAACAATTACTCGTGATGCATTACCGAATACGGCAAATGCAGGCAGCGATCAGACGTTGTGCAGCTCAACGGTGTTTCTCAATGCGAATAATGTTGTCACCGGAACAGGGCTCTGGACACTTATCTCCGGAAGCGGCATCATTTCAACTCCTACCAACGATAATACTTTTGTGAATTCGGTTTTACCTGGCACGAATGTTTTTCAATGGACGATTTCAAATGGTGTGTGTCCTCCGTCTACCGACCAGGTAACAATTACGGTTGATTCGTTACCCACAATTGCCGACGCGGGGCTTGATCAAACAATTTGTAGTTCAAGTGCGACGATGAACGGAAATGTTCCGGTTACCGGAAACGGACTGTGGACACTTATTTCGGGAACAGGTACTATCTCGAATCCTTCTTCCGCTACATCCGGAATCACATCGCTTACAGTTGGCACCAATGTTTTTGAGTGGACGATTTCGAACGGAACATGTCCTTCATCAACAGATCAGGTTACAATTACAGTTGATCCGATGCCGAGTACTGCTTCTGCGGGAGCTGATCAAACATTGTGTACCTCAAGTGCGCTTCTTAACTCAAATAATCCTTCAATAGGGACAGGATTATGGACGCTTGTTTCCGGCAATGGGACAATTGTAACTCCGAATAACGATAACACCGCAGTAAATTCGCTTGGAGTCGGCGCAAATGTTTTTCAGTGGACAATATCAAACGGAGTTTGTCCTTCATCTACTGATCAGGTTACAATTACTGTAGATGATTTCCCTACCGTTGCTGATGCGGGATCAGACCAGACTTTCTGTTCATCAACGCAGCAACTCAGCGGGAACACTCCATTGGTTGGCAGTGGTATGTGGACAGTAATTGCCGGTACTGGTGTAATTACAAATTCAACGTTACCGAATAGTAACGTCACAAGCTTACCAGTGGGCGTCAACATTTTCCAGTGGACAATTTCGAATGGAGTTTGTCCACCCTCGTCTGATCTCGTCACATTCAACGTTGATCCACAGCCAACGTTGCCATCCGCTGGCATTGATCACTCCATCTGTTCATTGGATGATACGCTCAATGCGAACGTTGCGGTTATCGGAAGCGGTGTGTGGACTTTGGTTTCCGGAAGCGGAGTAATTGGAAATCCGGCTTCTCCTTCCAGCCCGGTTTCGCTTTTGGGAGTTGGCGTGAATGAATTTGTGTGGACCATTTCCAATGGAACGTGTCCTTCCGTATCTGATACTGTTGCAATAACGCGCGATGATTTTCCTTCGATTGCTTCTGCAGGAACTGATGCCAACAGTTGTTCTCCGGACGATTCACTGTTCGGAAATATTCCTGCCGTCGGAAGTGGAACCTGGAGTGTGATTACAGGCAGCGGCGTGATCGTAAATCCAGCATCGCAACTTGCAGTGGTAAATAATTTGTCGGTTGGAGCGAACGAATTTGTGTGGACCATTTCCAACGGAGTTTGTCGTTCACAACATGATACCGTAATAATTACTTATAATCAATCACCATCTCCTGCAGTTGCAGGTACAGACATTTTTGCATGTGAAGAACAAATCACGATGCAAGCCCAGGTTCCCTTGGTTGGTAGCGGGATCTGGGTTCCTATTAACGGAAGTCCACCGATCATTGATTCCACCAATCCTCAAGGAGCAGTGCCGCTCCTGCCGGCCGGAACGTGGAATTATGTATGGACTACGCAGAACGGATTCTGTATCTCAGTTCCGGATACAATTGCAATCACAGTTTATGCACCGCCCGATTCTGCAATCTGCGGAAATGATCTCATGGTTTACAATCCGGATGTCACATTGTCCGCAACACCAATTACCACTGGAACAGGAACGTGGACGTTTGTGCAGGGATCGGGCAACATTGAAGACATTCACGATCCGTTTACACGTGTTTCTGATCTTTCCGTAGGAGTAAATATCATGCGGTGGACAACTTCCAATGGAGTTTGTGAGGTAAGCTCAGATGATATGCGCATCGAAGTTCTGCCGCTGATCATTCCTGAAGGCTTTTCACCCAATGGAGACGGCGTGAACGACCAATTTGAAATCACGGGACTCAACGAATTTGAGAATGGTACACTTGAAGTGTTCAATCGTTGGGGCAATGTAGTTTATACCTCGGTGCAGTACCGGAACGATTGGACTGGCAATGGAGAATCTGGAATTGTGTTGCCCGATGATGTTTACTACTATGTTCTGAAAGCCGACACAGAATTAGTTTTCACTGGATTCATTGTCATTAAACGCAACGTGCAATGAAAAACCTATATCTCCTTTTCTTTTTACTCCCGTTGAATTGCCTCGCGCAGTTTAATCCGCTGCAAACGCAATACGTGCAGAATCCTGTTACGATAAATCCGGCCTGTGCGGGCGAGCAAGGATTTATGTCGGCAACGCTCAGCGCCCGCAAACAATGGTTAGGATTTAGCGGAGCACCTGAAACATTCGTGTTTACACTTCACGCTCCCGTGAAGAACCTGCATCACAATATGGGTATCCTCGCGGCACAGGATAATATCGCGATTATTCACAAAACCCAGCTGCAGATGCAATATGCCTATCGCATCATTACGCGAAGAGCAAGTTTAAGTGTAGGACTAGCTCCGGGCGTTTCATTTTACAATGCTGCATGGAATGAACTAACTACAACTACTTCAGGTGATGCAGCATTTACAAACGCTGAACGATATATCCGTTTTGAACTGGGATTTGGAATTTACCTGAACACAAAACGATTCTTTATCGGAGCCAGTAGTCAAACGGTAATGAAGAATGTTCCAACGATAAAGGATCAGCCCTTCCAGCTGTACACGGGTGTGCGCCTTGGCGATGCGAAGAAAACGCAGGTCACAGTGTCAACACTCGGTCGGGTAATGCTGAATGGATATTACCAGGCCGATTTGAATGTGATGTGTCTGCTCAGAAACAAATTCGGTTTCGGTTTTTCATATCGCCACCAGGATGCTGTAGCGGCAATGGTCAACCTGAAACTGAATGATCAGTTCTCACTTGGATATTCCTATGACTATACCATATCCAATCTGAATAACTATTCATCTGGCTCTCACGAAATAATGCTGCGATACGATTTCGGATATACCGTGCAGCGTGCTAATCCACGATCATTCTGATGAAAAATGTTGTTGTCATATTATTTCTGCTTTCGCTGGTGCAATTACCGGCTCAGAATAATACGGCCAAGCTTCCCGGGTTGTATGCCGACACTTCCTGGTTTCAATTCCGTAAAGCAGATTTCAATTCGCCCATTTCAGAATTTGGAATTGTGCCATACAATGACGGATTTGTTTTTACAACTGCACGGACGAATGATCTGGCAGTGCGGTATTTCAGCAGCGATACTTCTCAGCCTTTACTGGATTTGTATTATGTACATAAATCAGATTCCGATCGTTTCTCACGACCGGTTCCATTTTCAGGGCAGGTAAACTCACGTTCAAATAATGAGGGTCCCGGCACATTCACAAACGAAGGATCGTACATGGTATTGACCGGCACTTCACCCGATCATCAGGTGCTCGCACTTTATGCATCGCAGCAGGAGCGAAAAGCCTGGAGCAAACCACAGGTGCTTCCGTTTTGTGAACGTGAATTCAATTATGTGCACCCGAGTTTCTGTACAGGAGACAGCATTCTCTTTTTTGCTTCCGACATGCGCGGAGGTTTTGGAGGAATGGATATTTACTGCGTGAAACGGAGAAACGGCCAATGGCTCACTCCGGTAAACGCGGGTGCAAAAATTAATTCACCGGCAGATGAAGTGTTTCCATTCTGTTCAGCTTCAGGAAATCTTTATTTCAGCAGTAATCGTGCGGGTGGGCTGGGAGGACTCGATCTGTATGTATTGTCGCTGGAAGATTCTGCATATTTCTCAGCAACTGTTCTCGTAGCACCGTTGAATTCTGAAGCGGATGACTTCGGACTGTGGATCTCTGCGGATAACACGGATGGATTTATATCCTCGAACAGAAACAACCGGAAGAGCGACGATGATATTTATTCATTCCGCTACGAGTGGCCTTCTGTTCAAAAAATGGACACACTGATCAAAGCAGAACTCTGCTACACATTTTTTGAAGAAGCCACTACGCGAAGCGGTGATACTGCCCTGATGAAATATACCTGGGTATTCAGTGATGGCGATGTGCGTTATGGTTACGCTGTGTTGAAATGCTTTGATACCACTGGCGCATATGGAATTCATCTGACAATCCGCGACAGTTCAGCAGGTGACATGGTAATGAGCGAAACAGATTATGATTTCGAGATTGTTGAACCAAATTATGTTTCATTCCATGCCCCGGATTCGGTGAAAATTCACCAGATGTTTTCGATCAACACGGCGATGGCTGAACTGAATGGATATGAAATTCAGAATGTCTTTTACGATTTCGGAAACGGACATCGCGGAGAAGGAAGGAATGTAAGTCACCAATATCATCAGCAAGGAAATTATTACCCAAAAGTGTATTTCCTCGCAAGGAATAAGGAAACGGGCACAACCGAAAGCCGGTGCGTTGTCAAACATGTTATTATATATTAAGTATGAGCCGATTTATATTTTCGATATTAATTTGTCTGTTCGCCGGGAAACTTGCAGCACAGCAGGTGCCAGCCACCGATCAGAATTTTCCTTATCTCGTTACATTCGGGAACAAAGCGGAGAAATCGTGGGGCGATGACGATTTTGTGCAGACATTTTTCTTCTGCGTGCCTCAAACATCCACACAGCCGATATACATACGCGTTTATGATCCTGATGCAGGTGGTACGGCGGATGAAAACCGCGGTGGTTACGATACACGCACACGGTTCACTGTATACGGAGGATCAGGAGCGCATTCGAATCCAGACGCACGTAAGCAGGATCCAGTAGGTAATTTCAGAAGCGGAGTTGCTCTCAAGACTATGATGTTCGGGAATGATACGGCTTACGATAGCGATTGGTACACATTCGGACCGTTCAGTCCTATCGAAGGAGAGCTGCAACCTGATTTCGGAGGTTTTGTTTTCAAGATTATTATTGAAGGTCTTGAAGGTGATGACGGAAATCTGTACAAGCTGTTTCTTTCTTCGAAGCGCGACCAGAATGTTGAAATGGAAGGCGGCAATTCATTCGCCTATGAATTTTGTTTCCGGCTTCCTGATCAGATCGGATCTGTGTCCCACATTTATCCGTTCGTTTCACTGAATGTAATCGCAGTTAAGATTAATATTTTCGATTACGACGCGGATGGCATGGTTCGCATCATTTCTGTCGCGAAAAAAGGCGAGCTGTTCAAAGCAGAAGGCGATGGAAGGTGGGTGGACACAACGCATCCGACAGTTACTGACGAAATCAATACATCGCTTGATGTTCAGTTCGTAAAGCAGCACTCAGTTCGGAATAACAATATTGTAGTCTACATCACGAATCAATATGGTGAATTGCTGCCATTTTATACTGTGCCTATTGGTGGAGTACCACGGTACCGGTATAAGATCGGTATGAAACAAGCCAAATGATTATGAAAAGTACTGCGATTCCTTTATTGTCAATACTTATTTCCAGCTCATTGAGCGGGCAGGTTTTTTCCTGCCGTGCATTTTCTGAAGAAAAAGGACTGCAGCAGAAATTTATTTTCTCGATTGCACAGGACAGCAACGGTGTATTGCTACTTGGTACTGAGTCAGGAATAATTACATACAACGGAGATTATTTTGGAACTGCCGTCTCGCCTGCGGGTCTTGCGGAGAAGCAGGTAGCCACTGTAATTTCTGATTCCCGCGGTAACACATGGGCAGGACATTTTCAATCGGGGATCAGTTGTGTAAAGCAGGGCGTAGTGAGCTTTGTAGATTCTTCACAAGGTGTTTCCGGCAGAATCAATTCACTTTCAGAGGACACAGAAGGAAACATATGGGGGATTTCCGATGGACATGGCCTATTCCGCGTCGACCATTTCTCAAAAAAAATCGAACTGGCAAATGGTGGAGAATTGACAACCGGTAAAGTCATATGTAGCGAAAAACGTTTGTTTGTTGGTTGCGAATCGGGCTTAAGAGTTTACACTATTGAAGACAACCAATCCGTTACACTGAAGAATGTCTTACCTGAAACGCAGGGAAAGAATATTACTTCGTTGTATGTCGGGAAAGTGTACAACAAAGAAATTCTTTTCGCAGCAGCTGAAGGCGATGGAATTTACTGTTACAATGTAGACGGCGGCTCGTGCGAATTCAGCGGTAAGCTTGGTGCGGAATTGAAGATGAATACCTTTTACGTCTCCTCGCTTTCCTGCGACAACCGGAACATTCTGTGGATCGGAACCATGGGCGATGGAATCTGTAAAATTGTTTTCTCACCGGCCTTAATACCGTTGCGATCGGAAATGCTGAACACCTCCGGCGGCCTTACCGACAATAATATTCAGTCGTTAATGATAGACGATGAAAGTAATTTGTGGATTGGAACCTTCGGAAGTGGACTTGCCCAGATTCCGTATTCTATTTTCCGGTTTTACACAACTGCGAATGTTTTGCTAAGACCGGAGGTGAATTGCGTAGTGAAGGACGAGATGCGTAATGTGTGGATTGGCACCAATGTGGGCGTTACCTGTTGTGTTGGTGCATCAATACCTGTACAAAGCACGCATTATGATGTTCATAACGGATTTGTGAATGAGAAGGTAACCTGCATGACTTGTGATACAGCGGGCAACGTATGGA
>CAYUTR010000104.1:0-13787 GCA_964447465.1 uncultured Chryseobacterium sp. | reverse complement strand
GGGCTTTACTGCGCACTGCCAACTGCGTACTGCGCACTGGTTACGAGCCCATCTCGACGATTTTCGAAAACTCGGGTTCCTTAAGCGGCATCACACTCAACCTCGGAATACGGATCAGCGGAACTGTGGCCAGCATTTTCTCATTTTTCATCGCCGTAAGTGTGACCGTCTTTTTCAGTTTTTTGTGGGGCTTGATGTCCACTGCGCTCCAATCTTCGCTTGTGGTCGGATCCTGGTAGGCTTCTTTGGCCACCTTCGCAATTCCCACCACCTCAAGTCCTTCGTTGCTGTGATAAAACAAAACGAGGTCGCCTTTTTTCATGGCACGAAGGTGTAATCGGGCGGCGTAATTGCGCACTCCGTCCCAAACGGCATTGCCATCTTCGGTGAATTTATCCCAGGAATATTTGAAGGGTTCCGATTTAACGAGCCAATAGTTCATAGTGTTAACATTATGTGTTCCAAATATCGCAATCTCTCATTTGAAAAGACGTTTGGAATGCTAATTTTGCAACACTACCCCCGGCAAACGGAACAATTATTTATGAGAATAGCTCCTACAAAGCATACACCACTGGTGGATGTCGATGAAAAAGATTGGAAGATTCTGATTTCAGGGGTCAGCATTCCCGAAAATGCGTACCTGCATTTTAAGCCACTCGAAGATTTGCTGAACACGCTCACACCAGAAAAGGTGGAGCAGGTGCAGTTCACGTTCCGACTGGAGTACATGAACACGTTGTCATCAAAAGCATTTCTCGATTACCTGCGCACGGTGAAAGATCAGAAACAGATCGGCGTAAAGGTGATGTGGGAATATTATTCTGACGATGAAGAAATGAAGGATCACGGAGAAACTTTTTCCGAGATCATGGATATTCCGTTCGAGTATCGTTCAGTGAATCCGGAAGACCGTCGGGAAAACCGGAGATAAATTCCTTTTCTTTTACCACCAAGTACACCAAGGCACCAAGTTATTGCGAGCCTTCCCGGTATCGGGACATGTAATCTCGTGCGCCACGATTCTTGGTGCCTTGGTGTTCTTGGTGGTGAAATTAGAAATTGTGACTAATGAAGAATTCGATAAACCAATTCCTTCATCAACTCTCCTTCGTCTGCAGAGCCGTTGTCGAATCCTTTGTAGCGTAGATCATATTCGCGAAGCATTCCAATAATATCTCTGATTTTTCCCTTCGGATAATTTTGCGAAGCCTCAATATAATCCTTCAGGAAATACGGGTTTACTCCAAGCGCACTTGCCGCCTGTGATTTGTTTTCGAGCATGTGATACTGAAAAACCTTCACGAAGTAACCGTACAGTGCTGCGATTGATAAAACCATCGGATGTTCTTTCGTATTCGAGGCAAAATAATTCACAATACGATTCGATTTCAGGACATCCTTTTTCGCGAGGGCAGCCGTCAGTTCGAACGTGTTGTAATCTTTACTGATGCCGATGTTGTTCTGAATATGGTCGGCTGTGATTTCCGATCCTTCTTTCAGATTGATCATCAGCTTGTCGAGTTCATTGGCAATTTTACCAAGATCGGCACCGAGATATTCCGTGAGCAATTGGGTAGACTTCGGATTTGCCGAATATTTTTTCTCTTTCAGGTAGGCATTGATCCACTCCGGAACTTTGTTCTCGTACAGTTTCTTCGATTCAAACAACACACCTTTTTTCGCAAGCGTTTTTGGAAAAGTTTTGCGTTTGTCGAGCGTTTTGTACTTGTAACAGATGAAGAGCAATGTTGAATCCAGGGGCTGCGCGAGATAAGGCTCAAGCTCTTCAATGTTCCGTACGTTCTGCGCTTCCTTGATAATCACCACCTGCTTTTCCGACATCATCGGATAGCGTTTCGCTTCACTGATTATGGTCTGCACATCAACATCACGTCCGTACAAAACCTGGAGATTGAATTCTTTTTCGGTTTCGTCTAGAATCTGTTTTTCTGCGTAATCGGAAATGAGATCAATGAAATACGGCTCTTCTCCCATCAGGAAATAGATGGGACTGTACTTCTTCTTCTTGAGATCTCCTATGATATCCTTGTACTCCACTCCGTAAAATTATACGATGATCCGATGATTCAATGATACAATCGACGGGAATTACACACTTGTTGATAAAAGACGTTCTCTCGTGATCGAATCATTGGATCATCGAATCACTGGATCATCAGAACTGCAGGTGCTTCACAGTAAGCCCATTGTTCTTCAGCTCTTTCAACGAATCAATACCAATCTTCAGCTGGAGTTCTACGAATTCTGAAGTTACTTTACGGTCGCTTTCTTCTGTTTTTACACCTTCAGGCACCATAGGCTGATCAGAAACAAGCAGCAGTGCTCCGGTTGGAATTTCATTGTGAAATCCAACTGTGAAAATGGTCGCAGTTTCCATATCAATCGCCATTGCGCGCGTAGTGCGGAGATATTCTTTGAACTCTACATCGTGTTCCCACACGCGTCGATTGGTCGTGTAAACTGTTCCTGTCCAGTAATCGCAATTGTAATTCCGGATCGTAGTTGAAAGTGCTTTCTGCAGACTGAAGGCAGGTAATGCAGGAACTTCCGGCGGAAAATAATCGTCGCTGGTTCCTTCACCTTTGATCGCAGCAATCGGAAGTATGAGATCGCCTATATTATTTTTCTTTTTCAGCCCGCCACACTTTCCGAGAAACAATACAGCTTTCGGATTGATGGCTGAAAGCAGATCCATTACTGTTGCCGCAGACGCGCTTCCCATTCCGAAATTGATGATGGAAATTCCATCCGCATGCGCACTCATCATCGGTTTATCTGTACCGTGAACAGGAACATTGTTCCATTGTGCGAACAGGTTAACGTAATTCGAAAAATTGGTGAGCAATATGTACTGGCCCCATTCACCTAAAGGGATTCCGGTGTAACGTGGCAGCCAGTTCGCGACTATTTCTTCTTTGCTTTTCATAGGGTTTAGGCAAAGATAGGAAATAGGGACGCGGAATTCGGGATGCGGAACGTGGAATAGGGATTGTGTAAGTTTGCGTCGTGTCTGGCCTCAACTTTCCCGCTTACGAATTCCGCATCCGCGAGACGAATGGACCGAAGGAAATCTTCGACTCTATCCGCAAACAGTGGGTGGCACTTACGCCGGAAGAATGGGTGCGTCAACATACTGCAATGTGGTTGCAGGAAGCGCGGAATTATCCCGGATCGCTCATGGCCGTGGAAAAGCAGATTAAAGTAAACGGACTGCAACGCCGCTGTGATATTATCTGTCATGATACAGCTGCGCAACCTTTGGTAATTGTGGAATGCAAATCACCCGATGTAGAAATCACGCAGGATTTATTCGATCAGGCTGCACGTTACAATCTTACGGTTGGCGCAAAATATTTCCTGCTCACAAACGGCTTGCGGCATTTCTGCTGCACCATGAATCACGAAACGCAATCGTGGAATTTTCTCGAAGAACTTCCGGTATACAAATAAAAACGGCTCTCAGAAAAGAGAGCCGTTTTTGATGTGCCGATATGCCCCCCTCGACTACGCTCGGGATGACAATACGTCAACTCAACTATTGTTGAATATTAATCGGAATAATCTTCTCGCTGTCTGCCGAACGAACATGCAGGTTGTAAGTTCCTGCTGCAAGATCAACATTCATATCGATACGTCCGTTCTGAATTGCGCTTACTGATTTAGTAGCTACAACTTCACCCAGTACATTCGTGACAAAGATTGTAAGGTCACTTGCGAGTGCAAGATTTACATTCACCTGGAACGCACCATTTGAAGGGTTAGGGAAAATTCCAACCGCATTCGGAGCATTGATGCCAGCAATGTCGAGACTGAAGTTCACCACTACAGTATCAATTGTTGTACAGCCAAGGGAATCAGTTGTAGTTACAGTGTAAGTTCCCGGCAACACGTTCTGAATAGTATCAGAAGTTCCGCCATTGCTCCATACATATGTAAGTGGACCATTACCACCGGTGATTACAACTTGTGCAGCTCCGTCAGGACAAACAGCACATGAAGCATCGGTAGAGTTTGTAGTTCCAGCGAACAAACCGCAGATATCGTAACCAACAAAAACTGTATCCATTGAAACGCATCCGAATCCGTCAGTTACAGTTACAATGTATGATCCTGTCAACAGTCCAGTTGCCGATGCAGCATTACCGCCCGATGGTGACCACGAATAGGTGAGAGAACCATCTGTTCCGGATGTTGTAACCATTGCTGTACCATCAGCACATGAAATGCACGAAGCCTGAGTACTGCTTGCTGTTGCCATGTTGTTCAGGCAAACATCACCGAAAATCGGACGGATCACCTGAGCGCGCATGAAGCCTGCACCGAAAGTTTCAAGGTTGTCCCAGGTTCCTCCAGGGATAGTTGGCCAGTTAACCCAGGTGTGATTGGTTTCAAAAATGGTCATCGTCTGACCCAATTGCATTGTTGAATCGAATTCAACAAACGTCACAGCATAATCTCCAGGAGTGACCATAACCGGTCCACCATAAATAGGAAGCATGTAAACGTCTGCAGAGTCATCAGGATACATTATTGTATCTGTTGAGAATGCAATTGTAGTTGGAACACCACCAGCCATATTCCAGATGACAGCTGCCATTGGCTCACCCGTATAGCCTGCGGTTACATACACTAATACCTGTGTAAGAATGTCAGCATTTACCACTTCGAAATCCTGCCCGAGGTATCCGCCATTACCGGCTCCAATACCTAGTCCACCTGTAACGGCACCATCATCGCGCGCATAAGTGCTGTCATCAACTAAATATCCGCCCCACCACATCGTATCGTTCATTGGGAACGGATCGGCAACAGAATGGTGAACGACAAACTCAGCATCATAGAAGTCTACAATCGATGGATCAAAACCCGCAATTGTCCAGCTTGCAGTTGCAGTACTCGCAAGGGTTGGAATCGTAGCGCTGTTCGCGGTGTAAACCGTCGCGCCTAAACCATCAAATACTTCAACTGAAACGTACACGTTCGAAATCGTGTTGCTTCCGTTATTGCTTAAATCACCACTGAAATTAAGTGGCTGAGTCTGGTCGAGTGGCACGATGGTATAAGGAGTCACCGTGTCAAGCACAGTAAGACGAGCATCGTTTACCACCGCAGTGAAAACTACGATATCATCAATCAGAAGCAGGAACTTATCATTCGAAGTGTTTCTGAATCCGATGTACACCGACTGTCCTGCATAAGCTGCAAGGCTTATAGTGTGGGGTGTCCACGCTGCCGCTTCCGCCGCAACGGAGAATACCTGAGTTGAATTAGTGAGTTGGTTTCCGATAACACCTGTACCACCTGTTGGAGGTCCTGATGCTGCAGTCATAATCCGGACTTCATATCCGTCAGGATACAGTGCATCGTAAGTAACAGCATTCCATGAAAGAGTTGTTCCGGAGGCAATACCGACAACAAGCGGAGTCCACATCCAATCGTCAGCAGCGCCAGCAGGCGTATACCATGAAGTGCTGAATGCACAGGAATCAGCAACCGAGAACGCGAAGTCCTCGCGACGTTCCCATGCTTCGTTTACATAAGACACAGCACCAGCCGGAGTTCTGTTGTCCACATTTCTAAGGAACCATCCTGAAGGGAATGTATAAGTCCCGGCGCCACCAGCAGTTGGTCCACCGATACCGTCAAAATCTTCAGAGAACAAGATCTGCGCATTCAAGGCGAAGCCCGACATTACTGCGACAGAAAGAGTGAGTAATAATTTTTTCATGAGTTAAGTTTGGTTGTGAGAAGTGCGAAAATAGGTGATTTTGTGTATTCAGCAGGTCAATCAGCTATTAAGATTTAACAACGTGTGGAATTCCTCGCTAAATCGCCCTAATACTTTGATTCACACCGCTGAATTGTTAAATTCGAAGATTCAACATCGCACACCGACCTTACTCAAAATCATGAAAACAACACGTACTCTTGCCCTGTTAGCCGGCATCGCTGTATCTGCCTGCGCATTCGCAGCACCACACATGCGCGCGGCAAACCCAGCATTTACTCCGCTGGATCAAATGCAGCCTGATGAATACATGGCTAACACCATCGTCATCAATATGCTGCCCGAATACCGCAACGCTTGTGGAACAACCAGCATCAGCATCCCTGCGCTTCAGGATTTTTTCCTGATGATCGGTGCCGATCGCGTGGAAAAAATGTTCCCGTTACACAAGGCTCCGACAAAATCGGTGAACCAGTGGGGCGCACCAATGGAAGACATTTCCCTCATCTACACGATTCATTACACAGGTGCAATGCCTTTGACGATGTGTATCGGAAAGATGTTCAACATGGGTTATTTCGAGTACGCACAGCCGTATTACATTCCGAAGGTGACATTCCTTCCGAACGATCCGAACGCGACAAGCGGGCAGTCTTATTATCTATATAAGATTGCTGCTGCATCTACTTCCGGAACATCGGGATGGGATATCAGCACAGGCAGCACAAGTGTTACTATCGGAATTGTTGACACAGGGGTTGAGTTGACCCACAGTGACCTTACCAACAAAATCCAGTATAATACTGCAGATCCTTTGACAGGCGGTGATGACGATGCAGACGGTTTCGTGAACAACTATCGCGGCTGGGACGTTGCGATGAACGATAACGATCCAACATGGCAGGGTAACCAGCACGGTGTTCACGTGAGTGGATGTGCCGCAGCTCAGCTGAACAACAACAACCTTGTTGCAGGTAGCGGCGGTAACTGCCGATTCCTTCCTGTGAAAATTGCAGATGCATCAGGAACGCTTACTAATTCATACCAGGGTATTACTTACGCGGCAGATCATGGTTGCGATGTAATCAACTGCTCATGGGGTGGAACTGGTGGTGGATCATTTGAACAATCCATTGTCGACTATGCTACTAATAACATGGATGCACTTGTAGTTGCAGCAGCCGGTAACAATTCACTGGACGAAATGTTTTATCCTGCAGCACTCGATAAGGTAATGAGTGTAGCTTCTACTTCAAGCAGCGATACAAAATCCGGATTCTCCAATTACAACTACACAGTTGACATTGCATCTCCGGGTTCAAATATCCTTTCAACCTGGCCTACGAACACCACTTTCCCGAACAGCGGAACGTCAATGGCTTCTCCGGTTTGCGCGGGAGCACTTGCAATCGTTCGTTCTTACTATCCTGCATACAATGCACTGCAGGCAGGTGAGCGTCTGAAAATGACTTCTGACGTTGTGGCGGCAAACACATCTTACCCGAACAAAATGGGTAAAGGCCGCGTAAATCTTTATCGTGCACTAACGGATCCTGCTAGCATTTCAGTTGCTTACAATAACCGTGCACTTACAGATAATAATGACAACACATTTGTGATCGGTGACACTGTTCGTTGCACAGGTGATTTCGTAAACTACCTCGGACCTACTACAAACCTCGTTGCTACAATGAGTGTTGTTACACCGGGGAGTTATGTTACAATTCTTGACAACACAACTAATCCGGGCGCGCTTACATCGATGCAGACAGTTGGTCACTCCGGAGATCCGTTTACGATCAAAATCAATTCGAACGCTCCGTTGAACCAGACTATCACATTGATGGTTACTCTGACAGACGGTGCTTGGAGCACTACACAGTATTTCGATATCGTTGTGAACGTTGATTACATTAACATCGCAATCAACGACGTTGCAACTTCAATCACCTCTAAAGGTCTGATCGGTTACAACACACAAGCTGCTCCTTTCCTCGGACTCGGATTCCTGTATAACAACGTGAGTCTGTGTTATGAAAGCAGTTTCATGGTTGGAACTTCAAGCAATGTGCGCGACATGGCACGTGGAGCTGCTGCTCCTGATGTTGATCTGCAATCGTCAGTTACAGTTCGTGAGAACGTGCCTGCAACGGTTTCTGATATGGACGTAGAAGGTTATTTTAACGACGGTGCTTCTGCAAGTCCGCTTCCTGTAACTGTTCATCATTATGCTTACGCGTGGACTACGGCGCCGAACCGTAAATACGTTATGGTGAAGTATGTTATCCGTAACACCGGCGCTTCTACGCTGAGTAACGTGTACAGCGGAATCTTTGCCGACTGGGATATTGATGCTACAACTTATGGAGCGAACAAAGGCGATGTAGACAACGGAAACCGCATGGGTTATTGCTACTATTCAGGTGCTAACGGAATTTATGCCGGAATCAAACTCCTTTCAAGCGGAGGATTTAACCATTACGCCATCGACAATACGAATGGCGGAAGCGGTGGTGTAAACATGTACGACGGTTACGATAACGCAGAGAAGTGGACTACACTTTCTACGCCTCGCGCACAGTCAGGAACGTCATCTGGCCCGGGTAACGACGTTTGTCATGTAGTGAGCAGCGGGCCGTTTACAATTGCAGCAGGTGACTCTGTAATTGTTGGATTCGCGCTTATCGCAGGTGATGATCTGGCTGATCTTCAGAACAGCGCAGTTGAAGCACAGAACATGTGGAACAACGTTGTAACCGGAATTTCACCAATCGTTGGAGACAATACTGGTGTGAATGTTTATCCTAACCCTGCTAACGCTTCGGCAGAAATAGCTTACACGCTTACTGAAAACGGAAACGTGAATATCCGCATGTACGATGCAGCCGGCCGCGAGGTAGCGCAGATCGCACAGGGTGGTCGCTCAGCCGGGACTTACCGCGAAACAGTAAATACAGCGATACTTCCAGAAGGCGTTTACATCATCCGCATTGAGAATGGAAATGCAATCATTAACCGTCGCTTGGTTATCACGCACTAAGCGATTCAAATCATAAGAATGGAACCGCTCTCCGAAACGAGGGTGGTTTTTTTTCGTCATGCCGGTGCTCCCATAAACCAGATTTAGTTAGCCGCTGATTGCGCTGATTACGCAGATAACTGGGTTGCTGCTGGTGTTAAATGAATTCTAAAATAGATTTTATCCGCCAGCGGATTGATCGGGGCGATATCGCCCAAATCACGTTCAAAATTATTTTAACACCAAATACATCAGCGGCATCAGCGAAATCAGCGGCAAACTTCATGGTTGCTCATTCGTCTTTCCCATTCCGCGTTCCTTATCCCCGAATTCTTATCTTTGCTAAAATCAAAAGAACACAATGGACATCAGTAGTGTAATTGCAATTGCCGGAATGCCGGGACTTTATAAAGTAGTTGGTCAGACTAAGAATGGTGTGATCGTTGAATCGCTTGTAGATAAGAAGCGTATTCCGGCTTTCAATTCGCATAAAATCAGCTCGCTTACCGATATCAGCATCTATACAACCGGAGAAGACAAGCCGTTGAAAGATGCACTGCAGGCAATTTTCGATAAAGAAAAAGGAGAGAAGACAATCGATCCGAAAACGAACGAGGAAGCGGCATTGCGTGCATACATGGTAACCGTAATTCCTGATTACGATGCCGATCGCGTTCACGTTTCTGATCTTCGAAAGCTTTTCAATTGGTACAACCTGCTTCACGGTTCTGAACTGCTGACCGCTGAAGAGAAAACCGACGAAGAAAAGAAGAAGTTACTCGACGAGAAAAAAGGCCCTGCTGTGAAGCACGAAGTTCAGACCAAGCAGCAGTCGAAATCAAATGCGCCCAACGTGAAAGCAGCTGGTGTTCGCAAGAGCGGAACTGCTTAATTCTTTTTTCTTCTAGTCTTGTCAGCCGTGCTTACAGCCCACAGCGTTAAGCTTCACACCAAATTTATTCCTGACGGATTTACCGTGGATTCATGGGAAACCATCGAACCGTATTTTCAGAAGTTGGGTGATGCTGCATTTTATTCTGCAGCTGACCTTGAACAGTGGCTCAGCAATTACAGCGAACTGGAATCAATCCTGCACGAAGAACTCGCATGGCGATATGTAAAGTCGACCTGCAACACTGCGGATAAGGAGGCAGAGAAAGCGTACGACTTTTTCGTAACAGAAATCGATCCGAAAACTGCGCCGTGGTTTCAGCAGCTCAATGAAAAGTTAGTTGCTTCTCCGTTTACAGCGGAATTGAATCCTGAAAAATATTTCGTGTACCTGCGTGATGTGAAGAACGACATCGCATTGTATCGCGAAGAAAATATTCCACTCTTTACGCGCATCGATCAACTGGCACAACAGTTCGGAAAAATTGCCGGCGATCAGTCCCTTGAATACGAAGGAAAAGAATTGACGATGCCCCAGGCCTTCTCCATGTTGAGAAGTACAGACGAATCAATCCGCGAAGCAGTTTTTGCAAAAGTCTGGAAGCGCAGGGGAGAAGACCGTGAGAAACTCGATCAACTCTTTACTGATCTTGCTGCGGTGCGTAATCAGGTCGCATTGAATTGCGGTTTCAAAAATTTCCGCGACTTCATGTTTGCGTCGCTTGGACGATTCGATTACACGAAAGAAGATTGCTTTCAGTTTCATGATGCAATTGCACAATACGCAGTTCCGGTAATGGACGATCTGTATGCACAACGAAAAGCGAGCATGAATAAAGGTTCGCTTCGTCCGTGGGACAAGGAAGTTGATCCGGAAGGCAAACCTCCTTTGAATCCATTCCAGGGAGGCGAAGATCTTATCGAAAAATCGTTGCGTGCTTTTGCGCGACTCAATCCTGACTGGAAGAATTCTATTGCACTGATGAAAGACATGGGTCACTTTGATCTTGATTCGCGCAAGAACAAAGCTCCCGGCGGATATAATTATTCCATGCCCATCAGCGGTGCGCCGTTCATCTTTATGAATTCGGCAGATACGCACCAGGATTTGGTAACACTGGTTCACGAAGCTGGTCATGCGTTTCATTCGTTTCATATGAATGCATTGCCGTTGTACCAGATGAAGAATCCGCCATCAGAAGTTTGCGAACTTGCAAGCATGTCGATGGAATTGATGACGATGGATGCATGGGATGAATTCTATTCTGATCCGGAAGAATTGCGTCGTGCAAAACGCGATCAGCTCGAGCGAGTGATTTCTGGATTGCCGTGGATTGCCTGCGTAGATCAGTTCCAGCATTGGCTGTACGAGAATCCGAATCACACTATTTCTGAACGCGAAGCAGCGTGGAGAAAAGTGAATGGACGTTTCGAATCGCAACTCGTTGATTGGACAGGTTACGATGACATTCGGGGATTCTCCTGGCAGAAACAGCTGCACATATTCGAAGTTCCGTTCTATTATATCGAATACGGAATGGCGCAATTGGGTGCAGTGGCATTGTGGCGCGAGTATCGCAGAAATCCCGCACAAGCCATTCAGAATTACGAGAATGCGCTGAAGCTCGGTTACTCCAAACCTATTGGGGAAATCTTCGAAACCGCAGGCATCAAATTCGACTTTTCCCCTGCATATGTGAGTGAATTGATGGAGTTCGTGAAAAAGGAATTGAAGTCTTTGTCATAAGCCGGATTCGCATTAACTTCCGTATAAATTTCACCGCCACTTCGGCTAGCTCAGTACAAGCATGAAAGTCATCGCACCTCCTTCCGCCGGAACTTACTCCGAATACCAGAAACGTTATGTAGATCTGCTCGCCGGGAAAAATCCGCTTGCAGTGCTTGAGTCGCAGGTCCTTGACTTTAAGGTTCTGCTGTCTGAAATTCCGTTTGAGAACGAAGATCACGCTTACGCAGAAGGTAAGTGGACGATCAAGCAGGTTGTTGGACACATGATTGATGCGGAGCGTATTCTTGCTTATCGTGCTTTGTGCATTTCTCGAGGAGAGAAAGCAGATCTTCCGGGATTTGAAGAAGACGATTACGTTGCGAATGCATCTTTCAACGATCGTACGCTGACGGAACTCGCTCGTGAATTTGGTGTGGTGCGTGAAGCAACTGTGTTGTTGTACAAACACATGACTGAAACTGAATTAGATCGGTTGGGTTCTGCAAACGGATCTCCGATTACTCCTCGTGCGCTCGTGTTTTTCATTGCGGGGCATCACATTCACCACGATAGAGTGTTGCGGGAGCGGTACGTGCCTGAGCTAGCTTAATTTATTTACCACATAGCTTTCATTTCTGTTGTTTTCTAAAAGGCGCAGCAAGCTGCTTTCCACAGAGAGCACATAGGGAAGTACTAAGCCTGACACATCGTACTTTCATTTTTTTTACCACATAGCTTTCATTTCTGTTGTTTTCTAAAAGGCGCAGCAAGCTGCTTTCCACAGAGAGCAGATAGGGAAGTACTAAGCCCGAAACATCGAACTTCCCTATGTGCTCTATGTGGGGATTTCGCTTTTCGCGAAATCACTTTAGAAAACATCGTACTTCCAAATTTTCTATGTGGTAAAAATTGATCGATTATTTCGAGAGTTTGTGAAACCGCCGCAGGAAACCAAAGCTCGCCACAGCCAATCCCGCGATAAATCCATACCACACGCCAATCGCACCGAGTTCCATTTTCATGCAGAGGAACCACGAAAGTGGTAAACCAACAATCCAATACGCAATCGCAGCAATGTATCCCGGATAGATTGTGTCTTGTAATCCACGCAATGCTCCTTGCGCCGTGACTTGTGTTCCGTCGAACAACTGAAAGCATGCCGCGATGAGAAGTAGGGAAGAGGCGTATTCCATCACTGCAGCTTCACGGTTGAATGCAGCTGGTAATTCGTGACGGAAAATAATAAACATCAACGCGGCGAAACACATAAAGAGAAAGGAGAGAAGTATCGCACTGAATCCTGCTCTTCGCATTTCATGTCGTTCTCCTGTTCCAACATAATGTCCCACGCGAATCGTGGCCGCTGCACCGAGTCCGCTGGAAATCATGTACGTCATTGATGCCAGGCTCAATGCAATTCTGTGGGAAGCGAGTTGTTCTGTTACCGGAATGAAAAGCGTTGGTAATGCAAAAGCAGCGACTTCCATGGCGAACATTAGTCCGGATGGAATTCCGATTTTCAGTTGCTGTTTAAAAATGCTCTTCACGTATTTGCCCGTCCAGAAAGAAAATTTGTACTCGGAATATTTTTTGCTGTAACGAACGTAGAGCATCATCACCAATGCCATCATGCAGCGACTGAAGAAGGTTGCCCATCCTGCGCCCATCACACCCATTTCAGGAAATCCGAATTTTCCGAATACCAAACAATAGTTCAGCGCAATGTTCATCACGTTAGCACCGATTGTCACCCACATTGCTGTTTTGGTGTCGGACATTCCTTCTGCAAATTGTTTGAACGTGAAGAAAATGCTCAGCGGAATCATTGACATCATGATCACGCTAAGAAATCGGATGGCGAGATCAACCACTTCGTCTGGCTTGTCGGTTAAGCGCAACAACGGTCCACAGATCCACAGCACGAAAAATAAAATCACAGCTGTCGCGAGATTCATCAGCAATGAATGGCGCAGATGCGATTTGATTTTTTCTTTTTCGCCTTTTGCATTCAGCTCGGCAACAATTGGTGTGAGCGAATATGAAACGCCGATGAGCAGAACAAGGATGAAAATGTAAAATGCTCCGGCGAGACTGATTGCGGCTTGACCTTCGGTTCTATTCGCAAGTTGTCCAACGAAATAATTATCGGCAAGGTCCACAGTGATGTGCCCCACATTGCTCAGGCATACCGGCAAAGCCAGTAATCCTGTTTGAAGCATGTGTTTTTTCCAGCCGATTGATTTCACGGCGCAAATGTACTACCGCAGCGACGCGGCGACGCAGCGACGCGGTGATGTTTTTTTGGTTTAATGGATAAGATCACATTTTCAAATGACGAAATCTCGCAAGTATGCGTCACGATAAAACATGCAATTACAAACCTTTCGCTGCGTCGC
>CAYUTR010000103.1:2528-13792 GCA_964447465.1 uncultured Chryseobacterium sp. | reverse complement strand
GATCAATTGCGCAGAAAAAAGTTTGCTCAATCACCAGGTCAAATTTTCCGGCGTTCAACTGGAAAAAATCGGACGTCAGCAGATGATCTTTCGGAAATGAAGGCACACGTTCCGAAAATCGACGCAGCGCTTCAGCAGCGTAATCCACCACGAACACATTGGCAAATCCGTTGTTGTGGAGATATTCTGCTTCGTACGCATTGCCACATCCCGGAATCAGAATGCGGACGGTTTTGTCAGTAATCCCGCTTACAAAATCCACAATTGCAGGCGCTGGATAACCAAGATCCCATTGCGTGTCGTTTTCGAGCCAACGTTCGTTCCAGAAATCGCGATTCAATTCCATCACGCGAAGGTAGCTTGCCGCTGATTACGCTGATGGCGCAGATTTGGAATTTGTTATTTAGAACTAGCTAAATGAATTGTATTGATCGTGATAATTAGTTTAACAATTAACACTTTCAAAATTATCTGCGTAATCAGCGCAATCAGCGGCTAACTTTAGAGGTGAACTATGGCCAACGTTGTTCAAAAATCCGTGTGTTATGGCATCCATGGAACGCCATTTGCAACTAAACTTACATTCGGAGTATGAACGATTATATCGAAGTTGACGTGAAGGTGATTCCAAGACAACCTGGGTCAGATCTCTTAGTGACCGAGCTCGCAGAAATGGGCTTCGAAAGCTTTGCGGATACTGCAACTGGTTTTCAGGCGTGGATTCCGGCTGATATGTTCAAAGAGCCCCTGTTAGCCATTGTATCTCAGTTGGATACGGAGCTGGGAAAAGCTGAATACAGTTTCCGGCTGATCAAGGGTCAAAATTGGAATGCCGAATGGGAATCTTCTTACCAACCTGTGAAAATTGGGCGTAAATTGATGATCCGTGCGCCTTTTCACCCTGCAGATCCGGACGTGGAAATGGAGTTGATTATACAGCCACAACAGTCGTTCGGAACGGGTCACCATCCGACGACAGCATTAATGGCTGAAAAGTTATTAACATCACCATTGTCCGAGCGTTATATCATGGACCTCGGCTGCGGTACCGGCGTATTGGCGATTCTTGCTTCGAAGCTCGGAGCGGGAAAAGTTGAAGGCGTTGATATCGAAAAACCTGCTGTGGAAAATGCCATAGAAAATGCCCGTAACAATAATGCCGGTTCAATCGTCTTCAGCTACGGAGACGCTTCAGCAATGAAAGGAAAAGTGTACGACATGATTCTCGCAAACATCAACAAAAATATTCTCAAGGCCACGATGGAACAGTTTTCTGCTTCGTTGCAGTCGGGTGGCGATTTGTTGCTGAGCGGTTTCTTTGTAACTGATGCTGAAGAGTTGCGTGCTGCTGCAATTGGTTTTGAATTTGTTGAACTGAAAAATTCCGGGGAATGGGCAATGCTTCATCTCCGTAGAAAAACGATATGAGTATGAGATTGAAAAACATCGTGTTATTGCTGCTCGCACTTTCTCCCGTGCTGAGCCTGGATGTTGCCGCGCAGACCATGCCTAAATCCTTCACGGAAGATAATGTGAAGTTCATTGAGGAAATGCGCGACTTCTTCGAGAGCAATGATCAGAAAAAGGGTAGAGAATTTATCGATGAATTCAACGAACAATACTGGATCACCGGGAAAATTACTGCGGAGATGAAAGTCGCAGTCTACAAGAACACGAATGCAATGGCCAAGAAGAAATTCAAGCCTTCCCCGGAATACTACGCGTACTTCAACACAATCAAAACCATTGTCGACAAAGGAACGCCTATGTCGACCTTCAACGAGTGGCAGGTGTGTTTCATGAGTTCGAGCGAGAACCGAAATCAGAAACCGTTTTCTGATTTTATTATGATGAGTGAAGGTTTGTTCCGCGACAACACCTTCTACGATGAAGCATCCGGCAAATGGCAGACCATTGGTGGAACATGGAAATTCATGTGCGATACTGTGCCGAAAATTAAGTTTACCAATGTTACACTGAAAGGCACAGGGAAAAATGACAGTACGCTCATCTACAACACCAGTGGAATGTTCAACGTTTCAAAACTTACATGGGAAGGAACAGGAGGAAAGGTAGATTGGACACGGGCTGGACTTCCGAATACAGAAGTATACGCCGAGCTGAACAAGTACACGATCACTGTCAAGAGCATGAGTTATGTTGTAGACAGTGTGACGTTTTACAACAAGAAGTACTTCAAGGATAAACCGCTCATCGGAAAACTGACAGAGCGATTAACGCCCGATGTTACTTCGAAGTCGGCACAGTTCCCAAAATTCGAATCGTACAGTAGCCGTTACCAGATTAAATCCATGTATCCGAATGTGGATTACGAAGGTGGATTTACTCAGGTAGGATTCAGGGTTATCGCATCAGGTTCGAAAGAAGCTCCGGCCTTCTTCATGTTCAAGCGTAACGGAAAAAATTTCCTGTACGCAGCTTCCCAGAGTTTTGCAATCACCGACGATAAAGTAACCAGTCCGAATACTACGATCAAGTTTTTTCTGGATAAAGATTCCATTTATCATCCGCTGGTTGATTTCAAGTACTTCGTCGACACATCGCGCGTTGTAATTTATCGCTCCAGTGATGGAGCTTCGCAGGCGCCATTTACGAACTCATTCCACAACGTCGACATGTACGTTGAACAGATGGTTTGGATGACGAACGAACCTACGATCACAATGGGAACGCTTCCGGGAACTACACAAGGTGAGGCGCAATTTCCTTCTGCAGATTACTATCGCCAGTATCTCTACGATCGTTTGCAGGGAATGGAAATGGTTCACCCGCTGATCAAGATCAGGAATTTTGTTCGCGATGTGAATGGCGGAATTACAACTTTCCCATTGGTAGATCTTGCGCGCTACTGGAAGCTTCCTGCAGACCAGTTACGTCCTACGATCATGAACCTCTCGAATAACGGATTCCTGATTTTTGATCCGATAAACGATATGGTAACGTACAAAGAAAAGTGCGACACCTATATTGCTGCAAGAGCCGGGAAGAAGGATTACGATAACATGATCTTCGAGTCGAAAGTTCAGCCGGGAACGCCGAATGCGCAGCTGAATCTTTTGAACTACGACATGACGCTGTTTGGTGTTGAAGAAGTTGGTCTTTCCGATTCTCAGAACGTGGTGGTTTTCCCTGCACAGGATAAAATCATCCTGAAGAAAAACAGGACGTTCACATTCGAAGGTTCAATCATGGCAGGACGATTCGATTACTACGGAAAGCTCTTCACATTCGATTACACCACATTTCAGATCAAACTCGATAACGTTGACTCCGTTCGTATCTGGGTCGACACACCAGAGCGCGATCCGAAAGATCCGAAAGGAGGTTTCAAGCAGGTAAAAGTGCGAAGCGTAATTGAAAACCTGAATGGAACCTTGTCCATTGATAATCCCGCCAATAAATCAGGAACCGCCAATAAAAAATACGCGCAGTATCCGGTTTTCCAATCGCAGAAACCATCGTATGTGTATTACGATAGACCAACAATTCACAAGGGAGTTTACAATCGCGATAAGTTTTACTTCAAGCTCGATACGTTTACAATTGACAGTCTTGACAACTTCACGAACAAATCACTTCACTTTACCGGAACGTTTGAATCGGCTGGAATATTTCCGACCATTCGCGATACACTCGCACTGCAACCGGATTATTCGCTCGGCTTCGTACGACAAGCACCTCCTGGAGGATATCCTATGTACGGAGGCAAAGCGAAATTCACGAATACCATGTATCTCTCGAATAAGGGCTTGCACGGAAATGGACAGATCGATTACATCACGTCGACATCCATTTCGAAAGACTTTACGTTCTTCCCCGATTCCGCCAATGGATTAGCGGAGACATTCGATATGAAGGAACAGAATGTCAAAGGCAAAACAGAGTACCCGGATCTTTCAGGCAAAAAAGTTTACATCCATTGGATGCCGAAGAAAGATTACATGCTGGCTACCAATAAAGATTCTGCGTTCACCTGTTACAAAGGTGAAGCTAAGGTGAATGGTACACTGACTCTTGGGCCGAAGAGTCTTAACGCGAGCGGACAAATGGATTTCAACAGCGCCGAAATGATTTCGAAAAACATGGTGATGAAACATCACATTGTTGATGCCGATACTGTTGACTTCAACCTGAAAGCTGCGAACCTTGCGAGCATGGCGTTTGCCACGAAGAACTTCAAAGCGCATATCGATTTTGAAAAACGCGAAGGCGATTTCAAAGCGAACGGTAAAGGATCCATCGTGAATTTCCCTGTGAACCAGTACATCTGTTACATGGAAAACTTCAAATGGTTTATGGATAAGAGCGAGCTTGAATTGAGCGGAAACAAACCGGCTGCAGGTGCTCAAGGTGTGAACCTTACCGGACCGGAATTTATTTCCGTGCATCCAAAACAAGATTCACTGAGATTCTTCGCAGAACGCGCAACATTCAATTACTTTAATTACATAATCGCGGCGCAGGAAGTGAAAGAGATTCGCGTTGCAGATGCGAAAGTTATTCCTGATAGCGGCATCGTGGTCATCGAACGCAACGCATACATGCGTCCACTCGAGAATTCGAAGATTGAAGCAAACAGTGTTACAAAATATCACCACCTGTTCAATTGTCACGCGGAAATTTTCGGTCGGTTCAGTTATACTGCTTCGGGTGATTACGCGTACGTCGACGAGCTCAAGAAAGAACAGATTATTCACTTCTCGAAAGTGGCGCCTGATACTTCCGGACAAACGTATGCTGAAGGTTTCATTGCAGATTCTTCCAAGTTTGCACTGAGTCCGGCATTCGATTTCACCGGAAGAGTAATTCTCGCAGCGAACAATCAGTTCCTTGTATTCGACGGCACTACAGGATTGCAACACGATTGCGCTATCGGTAAAGAACGTCTGAAGTTCTCTGGAGAAATTAATCCTGCGCAGATTTACATTCCTGTTGCATCAAATTTGGTTGACGAAAAAGGAACGCCTATTGTCGCCGGCATAGTGAGTACGCTGGATTCTGTTCACGTTTACGGCGCATTTCTCTCTCCGAAAAAGTATAAAACGGATGTTACGGTCGTTGGAGCAGATGGATTCCTCTTCTACGATAAGATGTCGCGTGAATACCGCATCTCGAACAAGGAGAAGCTTGTGGAAAGATCACTTCCTGGAAATTACATCAGCTTCAGCACGAAGGAGTGTACGATTTACGGAGAAGGAAAAATGAACCTTGGTGGCGATCTTGGACAGGTTTTACTTCTTCCTGTAGGAAATGCAACGCATAACACGGTAACGCAGCAGACAGATTTCGATCTTGTACTCGCCGTGAATTTCTTCATGAGTGAGAAAGCAATGGATGTTTTGGTGGAAGATATCAATGCTTCAACATCCCTCGCAGGAACTGAAGCAGCCCGTCCAACCTTCCAGCGTGCCCTCAACGAACTGGTCGGAAAAGAGAAAGCCGACAAGTTGGTCTCACAATTAACACTTTACGGTTCCTACAAAAAGTTCCCTGATGAGCTGGAATACACGTTTTTCTTCACAGATGTCAAAATGACATGGAATCAGGCTACAAAGTCTTACATTTCAACGGGTAAACTGGGATTGGGTAGCATTGGTAAGACTCAAATTAATAAATTTGTCCCCGGTACGATATTGCTGGAGCGGAAGAAAAGTGGAGACATCCTTTCCATTTATCTTGAATTGGACAACAGCAAATGGTACACGTTCCGGTACTCGAATGGCATAATGCTTACTTACTCTTCGAACACGAAGTTTATTGACATCATCAAGGAAATTAAGGATGATGACAAGAAGAAAGAAGGTGAAAAAGGGCAGAGGTCGTACAAGTACACAAGTGGAAGTCCGAATGAACGGACACTGATTTTAAAAGCGAAAACGAGGGCAGAAGCTGCCGGGGGACCTGACCCCGAAGATCCCGACCCGAAATAACGATAAATGACATTAACCGCTATTATTGCCCTGATTTTAGCATACCTGATGGGTTCAATTCCATCAGCCGTGTGGATCGGCAAATCCCTTTACGGGGTTGATGTACGCGAGTTCGGGAGTGGAAACTCCGGTGCTACGAATACATTCCGTGTTCTAGGTAAGCGTGCGGGCCTCATCGTGCTTTCTCTGGATATTCTCAAGGGCTGGATGGCGGTTACAATGGCTTCGTTTATTTCGGAAGCTCCTGTTGGCACTTCTCAGTACGTCGACTTGCAAATCGTACTTGGAGTTGCCGCTGTTATCGGTCACATTTTTCCGGTTTTCGCTGGATTCCGAGGCGGAAAAGGCATCGCAACTTTGTTCGGGGTTATCCTTGCAGCGCATCCTTTAGCGTGTTTGATTTCACTCGGCGTGTTTGTGCTTATCTTCTTGGTCTTCAACTACGTAAGCCTTGGATCTATAAGTGCTGCTATAGCATTTCCGATCACGGTAATCACGATTTTCGCTGACCAGGTTGTTCCTTCGATGGTGATATTTTCCATCATGGTCGCGATACTCGTAATGATCACCCACCAGAAGAATATTGAGCGTTTGATCCGCAGGGAAGAATCGAAGATGAAGCTCGTTTCGAAGAAGAAAAGAGTCGAAACCGAAGAGGTGTCTGCCTCGTAAAAGAAACATTTCCACACGGTCCTGTGGAAACACTACCTGAAGTGCATCATATAAGCGCGCAAAGTTATTGCGTAAATTAGAGTAATATTCTTGCAGCGTTGGCTTCAAGGTAGAATGTGTTGATTAACCCCAAATGGGCAAAAAGTACTTACTGGTACTCTTTACCGTTCTAGCAACGGTTTTGCTGATACCTGCTGATCTGCGTGCGCAGGAAGAGCAGGTTATCAAGGATGCTAATGCCGCATTCGAAAGTGAGGATTACGCCCGTGCCATGCCGTTGTACTCTCAGCTGCTAGCCAATCACCAGACAGATCCGAATTACAGTTACCGTTTCGGTGTGTGCATGCTGTTTGCGAGTGCAGATAAAGGAAAAGCACTTCCGTTTCTCGAAGACGCTTCCAAAAATCCAAAATGCGAAGTTGATGTTTGGTTTTATCTCGGTCGTGCTTATCACCTGAATTATCGTTTCGATGAAGCAATTGTTGCTTTCAACAAATACAAAACGTTAGCTGGCGAAAAGAAGGCAACCAAACTGCAGGTCGACAATCAGATTGCGATGTGCAAGACCGGTAAGAAGTTGCTGAAAGCCGTTACCGACATTACTGTTCTCGAGAAAAAAGAACTTGCGGTAGGAGATTTTTTCCGCTCATACAATCTCGAAGGATACAGCGGACAACTTCTCGTGAAGGGCGACGAATTCAAAACCAGTCTCGACAAGAAGAAGAACGAAACGTCTATAATTTTCCTTTCCAGCGAAAAGAACGTTCTCTATTTCTCATCGTACGGAGACAATGAAGAAAACGGAAAAGATATTTATCGCGTTGTTCGTCTTCCGAATGGGGGATGGAGCAAACCATACAACTTAGGTTATCCCATTAATACCGAGTATGACGAAGATTATCCGTTCATGCATCCGAATGGAAAAGTTCTCTACTTCAGTTCCAAGGGGCATAACTCCATGGGTGGTTACGATATTTTCAGGGCCGAAGCGAATGAAGAAACAGGATCTTGGTTTAAGCCTGCGAATATGGACTTCGCAATCAACTCGCCTGATGATGATATTTTGTTTGTACCGGATTACGATGAGAAGACTGCGTGGTTTGCTTCAGCGCGAAACAGTCCGCAGGGATTCATGACTGTGTATCATGTTGTGATCGAACGCAAGCCAGTGAACATGTGCATCATTGCAGGAACGTTCAAACCAACAGGTGTTGATCCTACTGCGAATGCGAAGATCACAGTGCGCAATGAAGAAACGAATCAGCCGATTGGTGTTTACAACAGTAACAGCTCCACAGGAAAATATGTGATCAATCTTCCGAACACCGGTGGAAAATATACGTTCACAGTAGAGAAGAGCGGTATTCACACACAGACTAAAACGGTTTTCATTCCACCGCAGTATGAGATGAAACCTATTCGTCAGGAAATTTATTACACTGAATCGAGTGGTGAACAAGATCTGAATGTTGTTACTTTCTTCGATGATGACACCGCTTCGTTTGCTCCTGAGTTCCTGATGGACAAAGCGAATCTGGATGTGAATCCGGATGAAACACCTTATAGCGTTACAGATTTGGGTAATCCCGGAAATCCGACCGCAGTTGGTGATCCGGTTGATCCGGGCGACAGTGTAGAAATCCCCGGAGGAGGAACTGATCCTTCTGATAGTGTTCCAAGTTCTCAGGGAACAGTTACTACTGCAGAACTCGTTGCTTCGGCATTTGAAAATGCGGATGCTACAAAGGTCGAAGCAGTTGCTTCACAACAACAGGCTGACCGTGGGTTCGCGTACGCAGCAGGATTAAATCAGCAGGCGATTGACGCACAAGCGAAAGCTGATGCACTACCTGAGGGTCCTGAAAAGTCGGCAGCACAAGCAACGGCTAATGCATTGCAGTCTCAAACAATTGCTGCATTCCAGGTGGCAACTGCATTGGGTGAAGATGCAAAACAAAAAGGTGTAGAGGCAACTGTAGCGCAGGAATACGCAGAAGCACTTGATGATGGTTCGAAGAAAACAGGTCCGAACGCAATGGACGCTGCTAATACTAAACTGCAGGAGCTGAATGACGTTTCAGATGTTAGATCACAGGCTGGAGAGACTTCTAAAAATCTGCATGAGCAAGCCGATCAGAAACGTGAAGGCATTCAGGTTGTGAAGAGTCAGCTGAGCGATTCTAAGGAGGAAAAAGCAGCGAACCTTGCGCTTATTCAGCAATTGCGTGCTGATTCTGCAAAAGAAACAGATCCTGATCTGCGTGATGGTTATCATTCACAGATAGAAGGTATACTTGAAAGTATTGCGGACAACGAAGCCGACAGTGCGAAAGCGCAGACCAAGCTTAACCGCATGGAGAATGAGTTAAATGAACTGGACAATCAGGCGACTGCTGCTGATGCGGCAATTACAGCTTCTAAAAATCCAGCAATAGCTCCGGTTACAATGACTGCTGCTGAGAAAAAGGCGTTGGGGGAAAGTGTAGTGTCGTATGAGAATCGGGTAGAGGATACAGGTAATCCTACGGTATATGCTCCTGTGACGCAGAATCCAAATACTCAACAACCGAATACGCAGCAGCCGAACACTCAGAATCCAGAAACGCAAAATCCTGTAACGCAGAATCCAAATACGCAGCAGCCGAACACTCAGAATCCAGAGACACAAAATCCTGTAACGCAGAATCCAAATACGCAGCAGCCGAATACTCAGAATCCGGAGACACAAAATCCTGTAACGCAGAATCCAAATACACAGAATCCGGAGACACAAAATCCAAATACACAGCAGCCGAACACTCAGAATCCGGAAACACAAAATCCTGTAACGCAGAATCCAAATACACAGCAGCCGAATACTCAGAATCCTGAAACACAAGCGCCAATTCCTACTGCTACTGTTGTAATAACCGATGTTCAGGGAAGCGTAAGTGAACAAATTCAGGCTTCAGAGAACGAAACTGATCCTGTGGTGAAAGAACAGATGATTGGAGATGCACATCGTGATGCGGTGCAGCAACTTGGTCAGCGAATTGAAACGGCACAGAATGATCTGAGAATAGAAACTGATCCGAACCGCCGCGGTCAACTTGAGACAAACATCAAAGCGTATCAGGAGGAGAAGATCAAGCAGGAAGCGCTCGTGGTTGCAAGTGACGATCGTGCAAAGGAACTTCAATCTGTGGCGGCTGTAGAAAATCCGGAAGATCCGTTTGCAGAATACATCACAGGAATTGCAGATGCAGATACAATGTCGGATCCGGTTGCGAAAGAGAACAAGAAAGCTGAAGTGTATTCTAACTGGTCGACGCAGCTCACAAGCAAGATCGCCGACGATAAGAAATTGCTTGGTGCAGCTAAAACAAAAACTGAAAAAGATTCACTTAAGCAGTTGATTGCTGCTGAAGAACAACAATTGAAAGATGTTGATCAGAATGAGAAAACTGCAAGGACTGCAGAACAAGAAGCGATCACTAAAGCTAATTCTCCAGGAGCAAAGTCTGAACGTGCATTTGAAGAACAGATTGCTGCTGTAAGTTCCGATCCGAATACTGCAGCGCGTGAAGATGCGAAGGAAGAAATATTTACTACATGGGCAGATTCGCTCGATGCAGAAGCAGAGAAACTCGAAGGTCTTGCTGTGAAAGAACGCAATCCGACGAAGAAAGCGGGAATCACAGGACAAGCTCAGGAACTGCGTACAAGCGCACAAGAGAAACGTGACAGTGCAGAGGCTGCCCATATTGCTGCAGATAATGCGCGTACAGGTCAGCCGGTTGTGCAGAATCCAAATACACAGAATCCTGTAACGCAGAATCCGGAAACACAAAATCCAAACACACAGCAACCGAATACTCAGAACCCTGAGACCCAAAATCCAGTAACGCAAAATCCTGTCCTGAGCGTAGTCGAAGGGCCAAATACGCAGCAACCGAACACTCAGAATCCGGAGACACAAAATCCTGTAACGCAGAATCCGAATACTCAAAATCCTGTTGTTACACCGATAGTTGAAGAGAACGTTACGTTTACTGATCCTGTTGCACAAACTGCGTTGACAGAGCGTGATAGTTTCAAAGCGGAAGCGCAGGAGTTTCACGAGAAACAGGATTCACTGATTGCAGAAGCCGGAAGAGCTGATGGCGAAGAGAAATCTGAATTGCTGGCTGATGCAAGCGACGCGCAACGTCAGGCGTGGGCAAAGGAAGCGGAGGCTTCCGAAAAGCAAGGAGATGCGAATACACAGCAGTTCAATACAAACGCTGGACTGATTGAAGGATACAAGTCGGGTGCTGCAGGAGTTTCAAACACGAAAATTGAGCAAGCGGATTTAGTGAATGATGAATCACGCGTGTTGTTGCAACGTGCCGAGGCGAAGAGAGCAGAAGCGAAGCTTGCATCGAGTCCTTACCAGCGCAGTCAGGCTTTGGATGAAGCTGAGGAACTCGAACAACAGGCAATCATCAAGCAGCAGCAGGCAATTGCATTGTATCAGGAAGCAGGAGTTCAGCCGAATCCAGTTGCGCAAAATCCAAATACACAGAATCCTGATGCACGTGTAGGCGACCCTGAAACTCAAAATCCTAACACACAGCAACCGAACACGCAGAATCCGGTTACTCAAAATCCTGTAACGCAGAA
>CAYUTR010000103.1:0-2428 GCA_964447465.1 uncultured Chryseobacterium sp. | reverse complement strand
ACGCAGAACCCGGTTACACAAAATCCGGTAACTCAGAATCCGAATACACAACAACCGAATACTCAAAATCCGGTTACACAGAATCCAGTAACGCAGCAACCTGTAGATGCAAACAATACGTCGCGCGTTGCAACTCAGCTGAAGCCTGGTGAAACGTTTAAGATCACCGCTCAGCCGAACACACAACCAATTCCTGTAGATGCTCCGGTTCCTTCCGGAATTGTATACAAAGTTCAGGTGGGCGCGTTCCGTAACCCTATTCCTGTTGATCAGTTCAAAGGAATTCAACCGCTGACTGCCGAACTTGTTGGAAACGGAATCACACGTTACACTGCAGGATTGTTTACCGATTTCGCAAACGCTGACGCAGCGAAACGTGAAATCCGCGCAATGGGTTATTCGGATGCTTTCGTAGTTGGTTACAGAGACGGTAAACGCATTTCAGTTGCAGAAGCTCGCAACGGTCAACCAAACGTGCAGACACCTGTTGTGCAGAATCCGAATACACAGCAGCCTAACACGCAACAACCGAATACTCAGCAGCCAAATACGCAACAGCCGAATACACAGCAACCGGTAACGCAGCAGCCAACTTACCAGGATCAGGCGCCTGCGGTTGATGTGAAGACAACACAGGAATTATTCTACACTGTTCAGGTCGGAGTTTATTCACGTCCGGTTAGTTCTGCAAAACTGTTTAACCTTACAGGATTGTTCAGCGAGAAAACTCCGAACGGTTACATCCGTTACGCAACAGGTAAGTACAATAACGTTGGTGCTGCAATCGCTGCGAAAGATAATATCGTGAACATCGGTGTGAAGGATGCATTTGTTACCGCTTACTATCAGGGGCAGCGCATTTCCTTGGATAAAGCTGCAGAACTTGAACGTTCTGGCGTTGTTCCAGTAGGAAGCGGTGCAGCAAATACACAGCAACAACCACAAACGCAGACACCAGTGCAGCCGCAAGCTCCAATCTGGCAGCCAGAAACACAGCAGCCGGTTGCACAGCCAGTGACGCAACCTGTTACTCAGCCGGTGACACAACCAGTAACACAGCCGATTACACAACCAGTAACGCAACCCGTGACGCAACCTGTTGCACAACCACAGGATATGACACCGATTCCAGTTATTGCGAATACAAAACCAAATGTTCCTGACACCGGACTTGTATTCTCGGTTCAGCTCGGAGCATATCAGCAGTTTGTTCCGATTGCTATGGCAAACCGTTTCCTGTTGTTCGCTTCGAAAGGTGTTTCTATTTACCGCGATGTAAATTCCGGACTCACCGTTTACCAGGTTGGTGTCTACGGAAATTACAAAGACGCTTCAGCATTGAAAGATGAAGCACTTGCAAAAGGAATCACTGATGCATTCATCGTTGCGTGGTACAATGGAGAGAAAATTTCCATGGAAGAAGCAATGAAGATCCGTCCGCAGTAAATTCTATGCAGCACAATTCCTTTCTGGAAAAAATGCAATCGCAGTCAGATGCGAAACTCAAGGAAATTGTCACCACCAGGCGTAGCGATTATCAACCCGACGCTATTACCGCTGCAGAATATGTATTGCAGCAACGAAATGTCAGTTTTGAAATTCCACCACCAGAAACGGAGATAAAAAAAGTCAGAAATCCTATACTGGCTATTGCCCGCGGGATTATGGGCGCTGTCGTTATACTTTTCCTGGTTGGTTTTCTCGGGAAGAAACTGGAATTGAAACCAGGTGTAATAGCGATAGGATCACTTGCATTATTGTGCGCAATCTGGTTTTTCTTTGGTATCCGAAAAGGCAGAAAGTGATATTCATAAAAGCAGAAGAGGTGGAATTTATTCCGCAACTGAGGTGAATTACCCGACACATTTTACGCTCTTTCCGGTGTGTTTGGCACTATTCGCTGTACGTCGCAGATGAGCACGGTTTTTGTAACTTTGCAGTATGAATCTGGAAATGATTAACCCCGGAACGGAGACTGAGGAACTCGTTCTTACCGCTGAAGAAATTAAGCAGTACAATGAACTAATCCTTTGGAATGACGACGTCAACACATTTGAACACGTGATTGATACGTTGATTGAATTGTGCGGTCATGAGAAAGAGCAGGCCGAGCAGTGTGCATTCATCGTACACCACAACGGAAAATGTGCAGTAAAGCGTGCAGATTACGAAACCCTTGCTCCAATCTGTACTGCGATTCTCGACAGAGGCATTTCAGCGACAATCGACTAAACCCATGAAGGCAAAACATTTCTTCTTCAGCGTTCTCGCTGTGATTTTTATTTGGTCATGTACCAAAGTTCCCATTACCGGACGTCGTCAGATGAAATTGCTGCCGGAGACAAAACTGATAAGCCTCGCACAACAGGAGTACACCAAATTTTTAGCAGCAAGCACTGTTGTTGCATCGAACGACTCCAATGCCATC
>CAYUTR010000102.1:0-13823 GCA_964447465.1 uncultured Chryseobacterium sp. | reverse complement strand
AGATCGAGTTGGAGAGATGGAATGATCACGGTGCAAAGGTAAGGAACTGATGGTAGACGGTCGCGGTATTTGTCACTTCGAGCGCATCCCGATTGCTATCGGGAGAGAAGTCGGCAAATACTCAACAAGTACCGCGTTGTTGAGTTCTCGACTACGCTCGAACTGACAACGCTCCACTACCTTGCCGACTAAAACATCACTTGCACGCCCACCTGCGCAATCTTCCCCATATTAAAATCAAACTGGGTTTGTTTGTAAGGACGCGCGTCAACATTTCCGCTATAGTGAGTTACATCGGTGTACACACTGTTCAAAAAAGCTTCTGCGCGATACTCCGCATAAATGCAAATCTTTTGTCCGATGAAAGTTTTGAATCCAACGGTTGGCATCAAACCAATTCCTTTTGTGGTTATTTCCTCACGTTGATTGACTCCCATGATTCCACCAACTAAACTCAGGTCGCTCTTGCCGTATTGAATTCCCATATCGAGTGCAGCGTACGGACGGAACAAACGATGCAGGAACCAGCCACGCTCTAATCCAACCCGAACCAGTACACGCTGTTCTTTCCCATCTGTATACATCATGTCCGCACTTCCCGGAGGAAACTCGGGCGTAATTGGCGTGTAGCGACCATATTCAATAGCTCCACGCTGAGCCCACAAGCCATTGTAGCATCGATGCGTGAACTGAACACCTGGAAGAATCATTCCATGCATTCCTGCAACGGGCATATTTGTGTTTGAATAACCAATCACACCAATTGACCATTTCGGGTAGAGGTCAGCGTAACCTCCGCAGGCAAATACGCGAACTGCGATCATTACGAGTAACAGGGATAGTGTCTTCTTCATAGCTGTAGTTTTAAGTAAGTCGTGATCATAACGCGGAGGTTGCCGCATGAATACAAGCACGATATACAGCTAACTGCAAATTCAATGCAATTTCGGCACTATCAGCGGAAATACACAATCGATTGGCGGCAATCCCCATGATATTATACCCTTTACGCGGTATTGTAGCAGCTACGTTGCTCCCGTTTCTTTGTAAGGTGAAATCCCACGCTGAGCACAATCACGAAAACAACCAGGAATGTTCTATTGTTGAACGTCCTTGTCTTTTTCTTCAACTCTACGGAGGCGATTCGAAGAAGAAGAAAAAGTGCTGCAAGAATTTCAAGAAGGATAAGCAGTGTAAGAAGTGTCCGCGCGACTAGTGCATTTGCTTCAACAACTGCCTGATATCATTCATCATCAGATCCACTTCTCCCGGCACAGTTCCATCACACATTCCTCTAATGTGACCATCGGCATCAATCAGCACAAATTTTTCTGAGTGCACAAAATCTTCTTTGCTTCCATCTCCTTCGCTGTCTGTTACGAGATATGATTTTCGCGCGAGCATATAAATCTGCGCACGATCGCCTGTAACGAAATGCCATTGCTTTGCATCAGCGCCGTAACGTTTCGCATGAGCAGCCATCACAGCAACTGAATCGTTTTCCGGATTCACAGTGTGTGAAAGAAATAAAACGGAATCGTTGCCTTTGAATTCTTCATACATGCGTTGCATCTGCGTGTTCATGAGTGGACAAATTCCCTGACACGTTGTGAAGAAAAAATCTACGACACATATTTTTCCTGCGAAGTCGTCACGCGTTACTGTGTCACCGTTCTGATTAACGAGTTTGAAATCTAAAACGGTAAAGTGTTCTCCGGGTTTCGCATCCTTCGACAATCCTTTTTCCATTGGATCGTAATACGGAACGTCTTTCACTGGCTGATCATGCGGAATAATAAACCACACACCAACCATTACTGCCACTCCAACTCCAACTAACGCGAGTGGCTTTACCAACGATTTATTCGAAATACTCATCACAGTTTATTTGAACTCGCGCATTAAAGATGTGTAAGTGTCAGAAGCGAACAGTTCGACGCCGCGAGGAGAATTGAGAAAGAGGCGTACTCATGTGCGTCGACTGAGCAATTGACGAAGCAAGGAAGAAATGTGAAGCTTATGACACTTACACTAGTGATTATGGCCGTCACCAGGATGATGTCCTCCCGGTGCTGGAGCTGGTGCTGGCGCAGGTGTTTGTACCGGCTTAGGATTTGGATGCGCACCAGTGAACGCGCCGGAAAGAATTTTTCCGTCCTTATATTTCACAGTTGCAGTTGTTTTTCCTGCTTCAGATTTTTCTGTCCACGTTCCTATACGAACACCGTTTTTATATTCGCCCTGCAGGTAAACTCCACCACCATCATAATATTCAACCCACTTACCTTCTTCTTTCGTGTGTACGTAATTTCCTTTGCTCTTCACTTTGCCGTTCTCGTGAAACTCGATGAACTCTCCTTCGATCTCGTCGTTCTTGTAGATCGTTTTGCTCATCACATTTCCGTTCTGGTAGTATGATGTCATTACGCCTTCCACTTTTCCGTTGATGTACGTCGACTCTGTATTCAGTTTGCCATCGGTATAGTACCAGCGATTCACGCCATGACGTACACCGTTCACATAAAATCCTTCTTCAGAAATTTTATTCCCTGTATTGTAAACGCGTTTGAAACCGTCGAGCTTGCCGTTCTTGTAACGCGCTTCTGTTTTCAAACGTCCGCCCGTATAGAACGTGCGTGAAAATCCGTTCAGTGAATCGCGGAGGTAATGTTCTTCTTTCGTTACATATCCTGCACGGTCTGCAGTCAGGAAAATCCCGTCTTTCATTCCCATGTTGTACGTCTCAATAAACGTAAACATCGGAAGACCGAGTGGGTATGCCGTAAAAGTTCCGTGCTTCTTTCCACCTACGTAGAAACCGTGCCACTCGTATCCACCCAGGCGCTCCGACCAGAAACCTGTCTTCTGTCCGTTTGCATCCAGTTGATTCGTATCAGATGCAATCGGCAACGTACCGCATACAACCTGACCGGGGCCTCCGGAAATGGAATGTGCAGTCGCAAATGAGTGATTCCCTGCGTACATCATCAATGTAACTGACAAGGCGAGAAGCGTAAAAATGGTTTTCATAAAGAAGGTGTTTGTTGGTGCGAATTTACAGCAAATACCGTGCGAGAATGCTCGATTTTAACAAGAAAATAGCTGTAAAAGTTCCCGGTTTCCAGTTTCCGGTTCCCGATGCGACAATCATTCGTTGAATTTCGAGGTCAACAATACAATTTATGACCAATCAGTATCAGAACAGGAAACGGGGAACAGGAAACCGGAAACTATTTCTCATAGATAATTTCCAGCTTCACCGACTTGTAAATATCGTCGGTAGAAACTGCTTCGTCCTTGTTGCTCACCGACCCGCCATGCGTTTTGCTTAGCTCTTTTTGTTTAGCATCTGAAATGTCAAAATCCGCAACAGTTCTCCTGGGACAAAGCGTTAACATCATTGCATTATTGTACACTTTCCAAACGAGTTCGCTGGCGTACAGATGCGAATCATCCCAGTTCAGAACAGGATCGGATGGAATTCCTTTGTAGGCTTTGCCTGATGCCTTCAGCGCTTTTACCTTTTCTTCGTTCAGCGTTTTGTTTGCATCCTTCAACCGTAGTACGCACACATGTCCATCTCTTGCACGATCAACATATTCAGTGAGTGTTGTGAGTCGGACAGAATCAGTAACATCCAGCACACATAGTATTCCATCTTTCGGTCGCGTGAAAATAATTCCGACGTGATTGTATTTACCGCCCATCAGTTCTCCAGCGAGAACAGCAGAAGGATGATCACAATTCTCCATGATGATATCACCTTCGAGAACCGGCGGAAGTGCAACGTGAAATTCAGTATCGGATGCGGTGGGATGTGAATCAACAACAGAAACACGATTGCGTGCGTTGATCATAGAATCCATAAACATCGAGTCATCAGCATTCACATCTGAAGCATCATCCCCGCACGATACGAAAAGGATGAGCGCAAGTGGAAACAAAAATCTCATAGCCATTTTTTGACGCGGAAGAAAATAAAGAGCAGCACTACAATGAATATCATCACACTCCACACGACGTAATATCCGAGTTGCGTATGAAGTTCCGGCATGAAATCGAAGTTCATTCCATACACACCAACGATAAATGTCAATGGCACGAAGATCGTAGTGATGATCGTCATGGTTTTCATGACTTCATTCATGCGCTGACTTACACTCGACATGTAAAGGTCCATCATTCCCGAAAGAAGATCGCGATACGTTTCGACCGTATCTATTACACGAACGATATGGTCATGCGCATCCCTTAGATAAATCAATGTGGCGGGCGTGATCAATTCTGATTCACACCGCTCAATGTTGTTTACCATATCGCGCATCGGCCAAACGGCTTTGCGGATAAAAATCATTTGTCGTTTGAGATCGTGCAATCGGCGAATGAGTTCCTGTTTCGGATTTCCAACGAGACTGTCTTCCATCTTCTCCATTTCATCTCCGAAATGTTCGAGAACAGTGAAGTACGAATCGACAACTGCATCAATAAGACAGTACGCGAGATAATCTGCGCCTGCTTTGCGGATGCGACCTTTTCCCTGACGGATTCGGTTGCGGATAATATCAAACACGTCTCCTCCATCCGCTTCCTGGAAGGAAATAACCGTGCGTTTGTTCATGAGCAAAATCGTGAGCTGCTCCGAAACGAAAATGTCTTCTCCTTTTTTATCGCACTCTTCTTCGTACACCATCTTCATGATGTTTACAAGATAGTTTTCGTACTCCTCAAACTTCGGACGTTGATTGGTATTCACGATGTCCTCGAGTGTCAGCGGGTGAATGTCATAGATCTTCCCGATTTTTTCTACGAGGTCTGTATCGTGTACACCTTCAACATTGATCCAACGAACCATGCCGTTGCGCACGTTGAGCATGTCGGCCTCAACATCCGTGTGACGTGTTTCCGAAAAATCGAATTCGTTAAACTCGAGTATGGTCACAACTACCTGCGCGTTTGTCTTGCGACCTACGTAGGTAAGTGTGCCGGGAGGAGAACCAACTAATTCGGGTGAATCGGAGTGCATTTCAGCACGGAAATTACGAAGAATATCCTCATGCCTGCGGCGCTCATCACGGCGAACGGCGCTTTAATATTTGTTTCTAATTCTAAGCCCACGCGACACGGAGGATCGCTAAAGCGATCACCATCAACTGTAATTTGCGAATGTTTGTTGTAAATATCGCGGGGAGAACTGTGCGCCGCACCGCGTGGGCTTAGTACTTCCCTTTTTTTCGCCGTTCGCCGTGTCAAGCCCCGCACGGACCTCAATCCCCGGCCAGTAAACCAATCTGTATCTGAATCAATTGCTCATTTCCAAATCCTGCCGCACGACCCGCTCTACGCATGTTATTGGTGAAGCTCACGCCTCCAGCGAAATACCACACCGGACCTGCTTTCGTTTCATAGAGCATTTTCGCTCCACTCTCAATGGTCCACGAAGTAACCTTGTAGGGTTTCGTATCCCAGAAGTCCATCGCGATTGGATTGCAATACACACCAAAACGGAATGGCTTCATTTTACAAGCGCTTTGCTGTCGCGGGAAATAATAAGTTATGCCATTGGGAATGATAATTGGTCCGATTAACAAACCAAGAAATTCATCCAACGTTCTGCTGGCTCTCCACCAGTCCTCCGATTTATAAAGCAACAAGGACATTCCTCCGTGACCGTAAAATTCACTGTGCGTATTCATGCCGATCGCATAATGCCAGTTGAAGTAAAGATTTTTCGTGCGGGCACAACGAAATTCAGTGTGAATTCCAAGTCCATACGTGTAGCGCTCTCCGATTCCGGTATTGAAATCTGCAGTCATTCCATAATAGCACTCTTGTGCTTTGCAGAATGTAACGGTAAACAGAAAGAATGCAATGAGTAGGAGTTTGCGCATCAGAGCTAATATACCACAAATACGGATATGCTTATGATGGCTACGACACCCGGCAAAATGATTTGCAGATATGCCGATTAGTTGATTTGCAGATGTTGCCCGGAAACACAATCTGCAAATTGGCATATCTGCAAATCAGCACATAATTCAGGATCTCAAGCGGAACAGAAATTTGCTATTCACCAGAGTCGTCCTCCGTACCTTCCGCGGCTGCTCCGATAATCAAGACGATTTCGCCCTTCACCGTCTTCGCTGCAAAATGCTCCTGCGCTTCTTTCGCCGTACCACGAAAAGTTTCTTCGTGAAATTTGGTAAGCTCGCGACAAACTGCAACCGGACGATTTTCGCCAAAGTATTCCGCAATTTCTCCCAACGCTTTTACCAGGCGGAAAGGCGATTCGTACAACACAATTGTTTTCACGTGCTGCGCCAAAGTTTCGAGACGCGTTTTTCTTCCTTTTTTCTGCGGAAGAAATCCTGCGAAAAGAAACTGATCGCAAGGCAATCCCGATTGTACGAGTGCAGGAACAAATGCGGTTGCTCCCGGAAGACATTCCACATGAATTCCTTTGCGGATGCATTCACGTATGAGTACGAATCCCGGATCAGAAATTCCAGGCGTGCCCGCATCACTTACGAGAGCAATGACCGTTCCGCTGAGAATTTTTTCAACTACGGAATCAATCGCTCCATGTTCGTTGTACGCATGATGCGACCACATCGGTTTGCTGATCTCAAAATGCTTCAACAGAAATCCTGTATTGCGCGTGTCTTCCGCGAGAATGATGTCCACTTCCTTGAGGATGCGCAATGCACGAAGCGTGATGTCTTCGAGATTACCGATTGGTGTGGGAACGATGTAGAGTTTGGACACAAAGCAAAGATATGCGGAAAATGGAACGCGGATTTTGAAGTCCTATATTTTCTACCGTCCCGATGGATGAGCACGGTATACAGATTGCTTAGTTAATCGGATCTTATGAGATAGATTTGTTAGGCTTATCTCATAAAATCCAAAACCGAAACGTTCTATTTACCAGAGTCATCCGAATGGACGACTAACAAACGACGGACATAAAAATCCGCGTTCCTTTTTTCGCCCAACTACTCCTGTAACCAGTTCGTGAAATCGCGCAGCAACCGGAACAGATCATCGTATTCAGTGAGGGGCAACGTTCCCGGCTTATCACACGTATCATGGTACGCTTTGATTCCGCCCAGCGTGTAAATGTAAAAACACGGAACTCCACGCTCAGTGAAAAAGTGATGATCGCTGATCGAAGCTTTTCCTCTTGGTTTGATCAAGGGCAAATATTGATTGGAATCATTCAGCTGTTTCAATTTTACGAATTCGGGATTGTGCAGTGTTGCGTTCACAACCGTAATTCCTTCATCGCCAGTTCCGAGAATATCCATGTTCACGAGGAAGCGAATTCTCGCCAATGGAAAAAGCGGATGCACAGAGAAATAGGCTGAACCGATTAATCCGACTTCCTCTGCACCAAAAGCGATGAATGCAATCGAATATTTCGGTTTGTTCTCCGGTAGAGAATAATACTTCGCAAGATTGAGCATCATTGCCACACCGCTTGCATTGTCGTTCGCTCCGGGGAAATAAACTTCCTTGCCCATTTGTCCGAGGTGATCGTAATGCGCCGTGAATACAATGAAACTATCTGGCTGCTCTGAGCCGCGAACGTATCCTACAACATTTCTCGACTCACAAGCCGGAAGAAATTTCGCGCCAATGCACACGTCGATCATATTTGCTTTTGCCAGCGAAGGATCGATCTCAATTACCGGAACAGTAGATTGCGTTGTCGAGAAATCCCACGGTGTAAGCTTCGAACAGTTTTCTGATTCTTCAATGTGCGTAAGCTTCACCGGAAGTAAAATTCCTTTTACTGCTGGAGGATATTTTACGAAGTTGGTCATCTTCGTGAGCTCAGTTTTGTCAGTGACACCAGCTGTATCAACCAACACGAAATGTTTTTTGTGATTCTCCAGCATAAACGCATCCCATTTTACTTTTGAATGCGCGATTGAAGAATCAAGACGAACTACTTTGTATTTTCCTTTCACGCTTGGTGAAGAACTGCGCACAAGAAATTTATCTCCCGGTTTGCATTTCTCTTTTGTTCCGTCGGGATAACAAAATGTGATTTCCACTGTTCCCGGAAAAGTATTCACCGGAAAAGCAAACTCCTGGAAAAAGCTTCCTGATTTTTCGAACGACAGTAAGCCGAACGATTTGTACTCGTTCGCGATATAATCCGATGCTATGATGTGTCCGTTGTTCACATAACCGCGACCGTGCATAGAAGAAGATGAAAGCGTATCAACGACCTTGCGGGCGTATGTTTTATCCTGCGCATGAATTCCCACCCCTGAAAGAATCAGAAGCGCCATCATCAGCTGCACACAAATATTTTTTGACATTTCTTAGATGAATCTCTGCTTTACAGTGTGCGTGAAAATCGCTACCGGCTCACTGTCCTTGCCCCACTTGTACTCTGTACCAAGCACTCCAAGAAATGTTTCAGCTTCCGTCCACGAGTTCATTCCGTTAATTTGCTCGAGCGCAGAATTGTAAGCTTCATTGTCGCCTTTAAAAACCTGGCGGATGTACATGAGCTTCTCATTGAAACCTATAAAACTCTTTACATCTTTCAGTTGTTTTGCCGCCTCTACTTTCTCTGCTTTCGGCTCCACTTTATCAACCCTCGACTCCGCTCGGTCTGACAAATTGATCTTCGGCTCAACGGGTTCGTGTTCCACTTTTACAACCGGCTCAATCGGACCTTTCGGTTCAAAATTCTGAACCACTTCAGGAACTTCAACTACCGGAATGCTTGTTGCGGGCACCTTGTCAGACTGAGCACTTCGACTTCGCTCAGTATGAACTTCGTCGAAGGCTGGCAAGACTGTAGGAACTTCGACAGGCAGTTCATTCAGGAACGACCACACCACAGTTCTCCTATGCAACTCCTCAATCCTATGCAGGATCAGGTCAAGTTCACTTTGGGGAATTTCTCTTTGCATCCCAATGCGGTCCGATTGTTCCTTGATGCGGTTGATGAGGTCGGCGATCTCTTTGCGGACTTCGTTCTTATTAGCTTTTTGCATGCTTATCGTGAGAGTATCCGGACGGGAAAAGTGTAACTTTGGTCTGCACTAATATTTAGCAAATATAGGTGTTAGCTGAGAGACTTTTCACTCCCCTGACTGCCTACTGCCCGACCGCCATACTGCCTACTGGTATATGTTTTTAGAGAACGCACAACATTCGAATAAACGCCGAGGCTGGATTGAAGTCATCTGCGGCTCCATGTTCTCGGGTAAAACCGAAGAACTGATCCGTCGCATGAAACGCGCACAGTTCGCAAAAATGAAAGTGGAAATCTTCAAACCTTCCATCGACACGCGTTACCACGAAATCAAGGTCGTTTCTCACGATGCGAATGAAATTCACTCGACACCGGTGCAAGGTTCCGCGAATATTCCTCTGTTGGCAGCCGACTGCGACGTGGTAGGCATTGATGAAGCACAGTTCTTCGATGATGGATTGCTTCAGGTCTGTAACCAGCTCGCCGGACAAGGCATACGCGTAATTGTTGCCGGACTCGACATGGATTTCCGTGGAAAACCATTCGGACCAGTTCCTGATCTGATGGCCATTGCGGAATACGTGACGAAAGTTCACGCCATCTGCATGCGTTGCGGAAATCTTGCGAATCATTCTCATCGTATCGTGAATGGTGATGCACTCGTTCAGCTCGGAGAAAAAGACAGCTACGAACCTTTGTGCCGCGATTGTTTCGACAAAGCAATTAACGAGGAGCAGAAACTGTGAGTTACACGCTTTCCGAAATAGCCAAAGCATCAGGCGCAATCAATTCTGTGATTCGCGCCCCGATAGCTATCGGGGCTTCAATTCAACATTTACTCATCGATAGCCGCAGTCTTTCTTCCACGAAAGATGTGATGTTCGTTGCAATTCCGGGAGAACGTCACGATGGTCACACTTACATCGCTGATCTGTACAAGCGTGGTGTGCGTGCATTCCTGATCACGAAGGAGAACGAAAAGTCTGTGAATGAATGCAAGGATGCATCGTTCATCATTGTAGATGATGCACTGAAAGCATTACAGCAACTCGCCTCAACGCACAGAAATAAATTCAACTTTCCTGTTGTTGCGATTACCGGCAGTAACGGAAAAACAATTGTGAAAGAATGGATCTGGCAGCTGTTGCGCGATGATTTTTCCATTGTACGCAGTCCGAAAAGTTATAATTCGCAAGTTGGTGTTCCGCTTTCGGTGTGGAACATGAGTGACGCAAATACCCTGGGTATTTTCGAAGCGGGAATTTCCCGTCCCGGTGAAATGGAAAAGCTGAATGCGATTATTCGTCCGGATGTAGTGGTGTTTACCAACATCGGAACGGCCCACGACGAGAATTTTTCGGATCGCATGCAGAAGACGAAAGAAAAACTGGAGCTTACGAAAAACGCCAAGGTTGTTGTCTACTGCAAAGATGACACTGCATTGCACCAAGAAATTAAATCGCGTGCATTAACAACATTCACGTGGTCACGGAAAGTGAAGGCGAATCTGCAGATCTCGAAAGTTGCCAAGAACAAAACGGAAACCCTGATACAGGGAATTTTCAACAACAGCTTTCACGAGATTGCGATTCCGTTTATAGATGACGCTTCTGTGGAGAATGCGATTCACTGTTGGGCGTTGTTGCTGCAGACGACTGTTCCCCTGAGCACAACAAGCGATGCAGAACACGGCCTTGCTTCTGAACTCGTGATGCGCAGATTTCCTCTGCTCGCGCCTGTAGCGATGCGCCTGGAGATGAAAAGCGGATTGAACAATTGTTCGGTTATCAACGATAGTTATAATTCTGATGTCGGTTCACTTTCTGTTGCGCTGGATTTTCTGAATGCACAACAGCAACATCCGAAACGCACGCTCATTCTCTCTGACATTCTGCAGAGCGGAAAAAGCGAATCTGAATTGTATTCTGATGTTGCCTCACAGGTAAAATCGAAAGGCGTTGATCGTTTTGTAGGAATTGGTCCGGCGTTAAAGCGACAGCAGAAATTATTTGACGGAATTGCGTCTACTTTCTTTGCATCCACACAGGAATTCATCGATGCATTTGAAACATCTTTGTTTCATAACGAAACCGTGCTCATCAAAGGCGCGCGTGCATTTGAATTTGAGAATATCAGCAAGCTGTTGCAGCAGAAATCGCACGAGACCGTTCTGGAAATTGACCTAAGTGCGATGGTTCACAACCTGAACTACGTGCGCTCGCGATTGAATCCAGGAACGCACCTCATGGTGATGGTGAAAGCATTCTCTTATGGCAGCGGCAGTTTTGAGATCGCAAACATCCTGCAGTTTCACCGCGTGAGTTATCTTGCCGTTGCGTATGCCGACGAAGGAAGTGATCTGCGTCGCTCGGGAATTGCATTGCCAATTATGGTAATGAATCCAGAGGAGCAGAGTTACGACACCATGATTGCAAACAAGCTGGAACCGGAAATTTATTCTTTCCGCGTATTACAGATGTTCGAAGAAGCTGCACGTCGCTATAGAAAAACACATCCAACAACAGAACCTGTTCCTGTGCACATCAAGTTCGACACCGGCATGAAGCGCCTCGGATTTGATGAAGCAGAAATCAACGAGCTCGTTGTGCGACTGAAGAATTCCAAAGATCTCGTGATACGTTCTGTGTTCTCACATCTTGTGGCGAGCGACGAAGCGGAACACGATGAGTTCACACGCAAGCAGGTGAAGCAGTTCACACGCATCTGTGAAGAAATGAAAAAGCATTTCGATTATCCTTTCCTGCGCCACATTCTGAACTCCTCGGGCATTTTGCGTTTCCCGGATGCACAATTTGAAATGGTCCGTCTCGGAATCGGTCTGTATGGAATTGCAACCGAACCCGAAGACCAGAAACATTTCAAAAATGTAAGCACGTTGCGCACCACTATTTCCCAATTGCGACAGGTGAATGCAGGCGACACAATAGGTTACAGCCGCAAAGGTCTTGCAACCGAAAACATGATCGTCGCAACTGTTCCTATCGGTTACGCCGACGGATTACACCGCGTACTCAGCAACGGCAAAGGAAAAATGTGGGTGAATGGAAAACCCGCGCGTATCGTGGGCAACGTGTGCATGGACATGTGCATGCTCGACGTTACCGGCATTCTCTGCAAAGAAGGCGATGATGTGATTGTATTCGACAGTGAACATTCCATCGAAGATGTTGCCAAGGATATGGGAACCATTTCATACGAAGTGCTGACGAATGTATCTCCCAGAGTCAAACGTGTTTACTGGCAGGAGTAGTTTTGTCACTTCGAGTGCAGTCGAGAAGTCGGCAAAATATCGGATGACTGGTCGAGTTCTCAACTGCGCTCGAACTGACAATCGCAATTATTTCCCCTCCACATCCTTCGCCTGCTCCCCTATCCTATCCATCAACCCCACTTTTCCTTCGAGAATTGTTTTCACCTTCATCATCACATCTTCGGTGAGACCGTTTTCTGTGGAGGCGTTCTGAATGTCGTTGAAGAGTTCAGCCACTTCTTTTTCTCCTGCGAGTGCAACGGATGATTTCATTCTGTGTGCAACGGTTTTCAATGCAGTAGCATCTCCTGTTTCTGCTGCGCGCTCGAGACGGTCGAAATCTTCTGGAAAAGATTTCAGCATCATCTCCAGCATTTCAAGTTCGAATTCCCTGTCGCCGGATGCGAGTGCTTTCAATGGTGTGGCGTACACTTTTCCGTCACCGTCGGGTTGCTTCACTTCATCAGGAGAAGTGCTGATCGCACGAACAATTTTGTAGTACAGATCTTTCGAACGGTACGGCTTCGTCATGTAATCGTTCATGCCGAGTGCGAGACATTTTTCTTTTTCTCCTGAAGAAGAATGTGCCGTGAGTGCAATGATAGGCGTGGTGATGAACATTTTCTGACGCACGTATTGCGTAGTGTCGTAGCCATCCATCTCCGGCATCTGCAGATCCATGAGAATGACATCGAACTTTTCTTCTTTGAGAATTTCTATCGCGTAACGTCCGTTCGTTGCAAGCGAAACGGTGAACCCGAAATCTTTGATCAGACGCATCGCGAGTTGTTGATTCAACTGGTGATCTTCTACGAGCAACACGTGAATTTCTCCCGGGTGATCAAGCTGGGTTAATGCGGTATCCACCTGTTTCACCATTGCCGGATCAATTTTCTCTACCGGCATGATCACTTCGAATCGCGAACCGATTCCTTCCGCACTCTGCACATTTACTTTTCCGCCTTGCAGTTCAGCGAGATCTTTTACAATCGTAAGACCTAAGCCTGTGCCGCCATATTTTCTGTTCGATGCACCACTCACCTGTGTGAAGGGATCGAAAATAGTTTCGAGTTTTTCCTTCGGAATGCCGATGCCGGAATCTTCAATCCAGAACAACAATGAAAGTTGCCGTTCGCTCTCTTCACGGATTTCGCAACCGAAAGTCACAAATCCTTTCGAAGTAAACTTCACGGCATTACCCACCAGGTTGACAAGAATCTGCGTGAGACGTAAATCGTCACTCACCACGTAAGCCGGAACATTTTCTTCGCAGCTCCACGTGAAATTAATTCCGGACTGATCTGCTCGAGGAGAAAGTAGAATATGTGTCTTGCGCATTACATCACGCACATTGAACACACGGCGTTCGAATTCAATTTTCCCGGCTTCGATCTTCGCGATGTCGAGAATGTCGTTGATCATGGCCGTAAGATTTTCCGTAGCCATGCCAATCGCATCTGTGTATTCATCCTGCTCGTCGGTGAGCTTGGTACGCTTCAACAGTTCGGTGAATCCTCCAATGGCATTCATCGGTGTGCGCAATTCGTGCGAGATGTT
>CAYUTR010000101.1:0-13887 GCA_964447465.1 uncultured Chryseobacterium sp. | reverse complement strand
CTCATCTGCGGATTGCTCATTCGTCGCGCGCTGAAACGTGGCTACATCTCCTATTCCGGTAATCGTCCCGGAATGCCGGTGCGAACGTATTCACGCAAAGAAGTTCCTTTCGGATTCTGGGCAGGAATTGGTGTGATTGTTTTTGTCGCCATTATTTCCGTACTCGTCGCGGCTGTATTCATACTCGCGGCATTCGGTATTAACGTCTAGCGAACGGTACATATTTGACGGAAAAGAGTTCGTACATTTCCTCTCCTGATAGCTATCAGGATCGCTCATGAATCACATCCCGGTGAAGAAACAAATGCCAGCACGTATGATGAAAATCATATGCGCGCTTACATTTTTGTTGTTCGCCACTTCTGCACATGCACAGATTGATTCCCTGCGACTAGCATTACAGAATGCAAAACAAGACAGCACCCGCTTGAGGTTGTGTCTCGCTATTGCAGCGCAGCAAACCAACAACAATCTGGATTCCACATTCGCTTATGCCGACAAAGCAGAAGCCATTGCGAAGAAGATGAACAATCCGAAAGGTATTGCGGATGCGCAGTACCAACGTGCGTATGCTGTGTATTACGGCGGCTCAGGAGACAGTGCCTTGCACATGTACAACCGACTCATCGAAGATTACCGTGCGCTTGGTGATTCCGGTTCGGTAGCAGCATGTTTCAATAAAGCCGGTTTCATTTATCGCGAGCAAGGCGATCGTGTAAGGGCACTGAAGAATTATCAGAGTGCACTTGCAGCAAACGTAAATAATGAAAACATCCTTGAAGCCGCCGGATCCTATCTCAACATTGGTCTCATTCATCATGATCAGGACGAGTTGGAAGAAGCATTGAAGTACGAGCTTCAGGCACTCACTTTGTATCAACAAACTTCCGACAAAGGCAAGATCTGTAATGCATTGCTGCGCATTGGAAATGTGTACAGTGCTATGGACGATGACACAACGGCGTTGGTTTATTTACAGCGCGCATTGGATCTCGGCCAACAGATTCCAAGTAAGCGACACATTGCAATCAGCCTTAACAATATGGCTGGAATTTACAGCCGCTGGGGCGAGCCCAAGCGTGCTCTTGGATTGTATCATCAGGCATTGATCATGCGCAGCGAAATCGGGGATGTCAATGGCGTGGCACTTATCCTGAATAACATGGGACTGGAACATACCAAGGCAGATAACTACGACAGCGCATATTATTACATCAACAAAAGTTCATTGCTCACTGACTCGATTGGCTACAAAGACATGCAGATGGCCAATTACAAAGCCTTTGCTGAGTTATACGCAGCACAGGGTCAGTATGAAAAGGCATACCACTGGCAGCTCAACTACCAGTTGATGTTTGAGGAAATAAACCAGGAAGAAAGCAAGAATGAAGTTTCACGATTGAACGCGACATTGGAAAAGCAGGAAAGTGATCGCGAACTTGAACGTCTGTCGCAACAGAAATTAATTGACGATGCTGCACTTTCGCAGGAAAAAACAAAAGGTTGGTTTCTCGGTATAGTGCTTGCTGTGGTGGGAGTTCTCGCCATTTTCGTTTTCATCAGCAACCGGAAAACACGGCGTACGAATGTTGTGCTTGAAACGCAGAAATCAGAAATTGCTGAGCAGAAAAAAATTGTTGAAGAGCAGCACCGCGACATTGTTGACAGTGTAAACTATGCGCTTCGGATTCAGCAGGCTGTAATGCCTTCGCGAAACGACATGAAGAAATTGTTTCCGGAGTCGTTCCTCATTTACAAGCCGCGTGATATTGTCAGCGGCGATTTCTGGTGGATCGCGGAAAAAGGTGGAATGAAAGTGATCGTTGCCGCAGATTGTACCGGACATGGTGTTCCCGGCGCATTCATGTCACTCATCGGAACTTCTCTGCTGAATGAGATCATCAATGAAAAAGGAATTACCGATCCCGGTGTAATTCTCAATATGTTGAGTGCGCGTGTGGTGAAGGCACTTCACCAGAATGAGGAACGTGCATCGGCAAGCGACGGAATGGATATCGCGTTGGCAGTGATAGATGAAGAAGCTGAACTGCTCATGTTCGCAGGTGCGAATAATTCGCTGTACTACACGAATATCGCCGGAGAACTTCACGAAGTAAAAGGAGATCGTCAGCCGATTGGATTCTATCTCGACAAACACAGTCCATTCAAAGTACATACGATGTCGCTGCAGGACGTGACAAACATCTACATGTTCACCGATGGATATGCTGATCAGTTCTGCGGAAATGCCGGAACGCAATTCGGAAAGAAATTCAAGTACAGCCGACTGAAGACAACACTCACCAGCGTGCAGCAGCTGAATTCACTGCAACAGAAGGAATTCATGCAGAAAACATTCGAAGACTGGAAAGGAAATATGTTCCAGGTTGATGATGTACTGATGCTCGGCATCAAGTTTTACTAGGGCAATACAGCTTCCATCCACTACATCGCGACAAAATGATTAGTTGACCCTTCGACAGGCTCAGGACAAGTATGCTGATTAGTTGATATGCTGATTGTGGGCATCAACTAATCGGCATATCTGCAAATCAACTAATCGTTTTACTACATTTGATTATGACAAACAACATCGTCAATCTCGCCATCCAGGTACTTCCGCTCGTTACTGCAAAAGATAAATATGCTGTGATTGATGATGCGATTTCGCTTATTGAAAAATCAGGAATGAAATACAAAGTCTGTCCGTTTGAAACGGTGGTGGAAGGCCCATACGATCGTGTGATGAAACTGGTAGATGACATTCAGCAGGCGTGTTTTGATTCGGGTGCGGAAGAGTTGCTGATTAATATGAAACTGCAGAGAAGAAAAGGGAAAGATGTTTTCATTGATGAGAAGACGGGGAAATACGAATAGTCGATGTCAACGATGTAATCGATAAAAAAATAAGACGATGAAAAAACGAGTTACAGGTATCGGTGGTGTATTTTTTAAAACAGCTGATCCGAAAGCACAACGCGACTGGTACGCGAAACATCTCGGAATCGAATCCACTGAATGGGGAGCAACTTTTGAATGGAGAGAATCTGATAATCCAGAGCAGAAAGGACAAACTGTGTGGAATCCATTCAAAGCAGATACTAAGTATTTCGAGCCATCGATGAAGGCTTACATGATCAACTATCGCGTTGAGAATCTGGTCGAGCTGCTCGAAGAATTGAAGAAGGAAGGCGTACAGCAGGTTGGGGAATTACAGGTGTTCGACTATGGGAAGTTCGCGCACATTATGGATCCGGAAGGAAATAAAATTGAGTTGTGGGAAGCGACCGAAGAAGGGGTGTAGAAGAGTGCGGCGAAATAAAGTGCTATCCCGATAGCTATCGGGATGCTAATGGGTTAATGTGCTAAACGAACGGGGTTGCGGGAGCATAAGTAGTTTCGTAACTTGCTTCAATGAGCATCCCGCGTATTCTTGCACTTGCAATCATATTCTGTTCGCTGCAGCTGAATGCGCAAACCAACACCACATGGTACTTCGGCAACCGCTGCGGACTGGATTTTTCTTCGGGAAATCCTGTTGCAGTTACTACAAGCATGATGCAGGCCGATGAAGGATGCGTAACAGTTACAAGTGCGACAGGCGCAATTCTCTTCTACTCCAACGGCGATACCGTTTGGAATGCAAACAATACTCCGATGCCAAACGGCACAGGTTTGTACGGACAGCTTTCCAGTTCGCAATCTTCACTAGCTGTTCGCAAACCGGGGAGTCCGGGAATATTTTATCTGTTCACCCTCGCCGCTCAAGGAAATGCAAACGGATTGTGTTATTCGGAAATAGATTTGTCGCTTAATTCCGGACTGGGTGATGTAACTGCAAATAAAAATGTTCCGGTAATTGCTCCTTGCTGTGAAAAACTGGCGGCTGTTCGGCACGCAAATGGAATTGACGTATGGGTGGTAGTTCACACGCTCAACAGCAATGCATTCTACGCGTACCTCGTTACGGGCGCAGGACTCAGTGCTCCTGTAATCAGTAATACCGGTAGCAACATCCCCAGTTCATTCAACATGATTGAAACCATCGGCTGCATGAAATTTTCCTGCAACGGAAGAATTCTTGCTGTAGCGAATTATGGGATCAATTCAACAGAGCTGTTTGATTTCAATCCGACCACCGGTGTAATTTCCGGAGCGCAAACTCTCAACAGCACGTACACGCCATACGGAGTAGAGTTTTCTCCTTCCAACGATTATCTCTACGTGAGTGCATGGAGCTGGTTCGGTGCGCCGATTTATCAGTATGATCTCACGGCGACAAACATTCCGCTATCCGAATTGCAGATCGGAACAGTTCCATCTTCTCTTGGCGCTGCTGCAGGAATGCAGATCGGCCCTGATCACAAAATTTACATCGCCGTTCTTTTCGCGGATTCACTTTCTGTAATTCAGAATCCGGATCTTGCCGGAACATCCTGCAATTTCGTTGCGAACGGAATTTATCTCGCCGGCAGAATCTCCTACTACGGACTTCCGAATTTCATCACGGGTGGTTATTGCATTCCTGCAAATCCGGATGCGGTGGAAGAAGAAAACATGAATGATTTGGTGAGTGTGTATCCGAATCCGGCAAATCACAATTTCACAATTGACGTTAAACCGTTCGACGCTGACGTGCAAATTAATATCTTCAATGCCTTCGGAGAAATGGTTCATTCCGGGCATTATGAAAAGTCGGCTCCTGTTGAAATTGACGCAAGTGGATTTGGTCCAGGTGTTTATTTTATCACTGTAAAATCTGAACTTAATTTTACGCGCAAGAAAATAATCATACTGTAACTCCGTTTAAGAGCCGTGAATGAACTGAGTGCTACAAGCACATCCCCATGGACGGCAACTGAGAAGATTCTTTTCCGCTTCTGCTTCGTCTTCTTTTCCCTTTATATCATTTTTGAAAATAACAACGCGTTTCCTTTCTGGCGCGTTCCCGGTTTTTTACAGTCCGGCCTGGAGTCCTTGATTCCATGGATCGGTGAAAAGATCCTTGGCATTTCCTACAAAGTCAGTCTCCAGGAATCTGGAAGTGGTGATACGACTTTCATCAATATCATGGTCTTGTGCTTTCTTGTCACTGCAAGCGTAACGACAGTGGTCTGGAGCCTGATCGATCGGAAACGAATATCCTACGCGAAAATGTATTACTGGTTTACAGTGGTGCTCCGATATTATATCGCGCTCATGCTTTTTGGATATGGAATGGTTAAGATTTTCAAACTCCAGTTTCCATATCCGGATATATACCGTATGTCAGAACCCTTCGGAAAGTCATCACCTATGGGATTGGCGTGGACTTTTTTCGGTTATTCCAAAGGATACAATTGGTTTGTCGGAATTGCAGAAGTACTATCGCTGTTACTACTGTTCAGACGAACACTCACTCTAGGTTTGATCATCACGCTGATGACAACTTTGAATATCATGGCGGTGAATTTCTTTTTCGATGTTCCCGTGAAGTTGTTGTCAACAGTGCTTGTGTTGATGACGCTCTTTCTGCTTGCGCGTGATCTTAAGCACATATTTACATTCTTCCTGACAGACAATCCGGTCAACCTTCCGGTAATCGCGCCTCCAAAAATTGAAAGAAAATGGCTTCGTATACTGAAACATTCATTCAAGTTTATTCTCATTGTCTATACAACGGTTTGGGCAGTCGTTCAGATTTCCGCGGTAGAAAGTCGCGATGAAGCACCGAAACCGGATTGGTACGGCTTGTTTGAAATTAATGAGGTGATTCATTTCAATGATACCATCAGCGAACCGCATGCGAAAGTTTTTCCGTGGAAGCAGATTGTGTTTTCCCGTACCAACGTGACTTACGTAAGAATGATGGATGACAGTATCGGAAAATATTCTCTCCGGATTTTTACTCCGGACACTACGATGTCGTTTGTTCCCGCTGAACAAAAGTTCAAGAAAAACAAACACGTCTTCAAGTATGATTTTTCGGATTCAGCCAATATCCGATTGAGGGGAAATCTGAATGGTGATTCTGTTTTATTCGTGCTTCACAAAATCGCAGGAGACGAAAGCGATTTCAGATTAGACTCTACAGGGTTTCATTGGATTTCTGATAAGCCGAATAACCGATAACGTCCAGAAATTCTCTGTCTTCATTTCGTCTATTGAACCCATTCCATCACTTAAGGGTTTAATCCCAGCACTTCTCAAGTCGCAAAACTTTTCTGCAGTAGTATCGTAACATTTGAACGAACACCAGCGGTGAATCGCTGATAAAATCGTCCAACATGAAAACAACTCTACTCTTAGGAACTGCACTGGTAATTTTTTCCGTTCAGCTGAAAGCTCAGAACTTCGAATGGGTTGATCGTGCCGGGGATGTGAGCACTGACCTCGGATTTGGGATAGTTGCTGATAACGCAGGCTACACATATTCCTGTGGTAGTTTTTCCGACAGCGTAGACTTTGATCCAGGTCCCGGTGTAGCAATGTTGAATTCATATGGACTCGCCGACGCTTACGTATTAAAACTTGATCCTGCCGGAAATTATGTTTGGGCGATACAACTCGGCGGAACATCGAACGATGTTGGAAGAACTATTTGTCTGGACGCGTCGGGACATTTTTATCTGGGAGGTTCTTTTTGGTTGACCGCGGATTTTGATCCCGGAGTCGGTTCGTTCAATTTGACCACAAGTGGTTTCGAGGATTTCTTCGTGAGTAAATATGACACCACTGGCAACTTAATCTGGGCGAAGTCAGGTGGTGGTCCGGGTTTGGAAATCACTTACGGCATCAGCGTTGACGGCTCGGGTAATGTGCTTGCATCCGGAATGTTCAGCTCCACATGCAATTTTGATCCAGGTGCCAGTAACTACTCACTCACATCAAACGGAAATCTTGAAGCACATGTCATGAAATTCGATAATAACGGAAATTTTATGTGGGCCAGAGGCATCGGTGGCACGCAGGAAGACAGAAGCTATGCAGTAACAACAGACGCAGCAGGCAGTGTGTATTTTGCCGGATATCTAAAGGTCACTGTCGATCTGGATCCAGGTCCGGGAACTTCCATGGTAACAGCAATTGGTTTTGAAGATATTTTCGTTGTGAAGCTGAATGCGTCCGGAAACTTCGTGTGGGGCAAACATCTCGGAAGCGGATCTCAAGATATCGTGTGGGGCATGTGCTCGACTCCAACAGGAATCATACTAACCGGTAATGCGTCAGGCGTAATTGATTTCGATCCCGGCGTTGGCGTCGTTAATCTTACTTCCAACGGAGTGAGCGATGTATTTATCTGGCAGTTGGACACAGCGGGAAATTTTCTCCTTGCAAAAAACATGGGCGGCAATTCCGGGGATCTTGGTCAATCGGTTACGACCGACAACTTCGGAAATATTTACTGCAGTGGATATATTGGTTCGGCTGTCGCAGACTTCGATCCAGGAGCCGGAACATTTAATCTTATCAATGCCGGAGTGGGTCGCGATATTTTCATATCAAAACTTGATCCTGCCGGAAATTTTTTGTGGGCCGGATCAATCGGTGACACTTTACATGATCTATCATACGGTGTCGATGTAGACAATGCAGGAAATATTTTTGCAACAGGATATTTTACCGGAACTGCCGACTTTGATCCTGCTGCTGCCATATATCCTCAGACATCTGCAGGAGGATATGACGCGTTTGTAATAAAACTGAATCAATGTTCGATAGACACATCAATCACAGCAACTACTTTATCACTTACATCCAATGCAGCCGATTCAAATTACCAATGGGTAGATTGCAATAATGGGTTTGCAATAATTCCAGGTGACACCAATCAGGTTTTCATGCCAACGGTCAACGGCTCGTATGCGGTGATTATCACCCAAAGCAATTGTGTTGATACTTCTTCCTGCTATGCGTTCATCAGCACAGGGGTAACTGATTTCTCAACGGGCGAGATCGCAATTGTTCCGAATCCGGGTGATGGAGTGTTTCACATCGTAACAACACAACGTGTAATTGATAAGACAACTGTTTTCAATTCTACCGGAGAAATTGTTTTTGAATCGGCGCAGGTCAGCGAAATTGATTTGTCGCTGCAGCCTGCTGGAATTTACGTTGTGATAATGCATACGGAGTTGGGAATTGTGTGCAGGAAACTGGTGGTGTATTAAGTATTTGCTCAGGAAACCTATTCTATAATCTAACCACGATGAAACATTCACTCCTCACGCTCGCTGTTTTGTTCAGCGCATCACTCACCGCTCAAACACAATAGACACAACTTGGTCCGGACATTAATGGTGAAACCGCAAATGACTATTCCGGAAATTCGGTAAGTACTTCTGCCAATGGAATGACGATTGCGATTGGAGCTTACAACAATTCCTCTGGAGTCGGACACGTTCGCGTCTACGACTGGAACAACACAGCATGGATTCAGCGCGGATCAGACATAGACGGAAATGGAAGCGCCGGTGATGGAGGCCTTGGTTATTCGGTAAGTCTCACCCCTGATGGAAATACGCTTGTCGCGGGTGCTTCATTTTCAACCACCGGGCCTGCTTATGGAAATGGCGCAGTAAAAATTTATGATTGGAATGGGTCGGCGTGGATTCAAAGAGGCGTAACCATTCCCGGCGAAGGCACAAATACAATTATGGGTGACAACAGTGGCCATTCAGTTGATATTGATTCCGCCGGAAATACAGTTGTTATCGGCGCTCCATATAATAATGGAACTGTGACTCAATCCGGTCATACCCGCGTGTACGACTGGAATGGGAGCGCGTGGTTACAGCGAGGCACAGACATCAATGGACAATCAACTTACGATTGGTCGGGTTGGAGTGTAAATATTTCCAACGACGGTAACATAATTACGGTAGGGACACCCTGGCGCAATGTTCCTTACTCAGGTAGCGGTTGTGTCAGAATTTTTTATTGGAACGGAACCACCTGGATACAGCGAGGAACAAACATTATCGGTTCTCCATATTGGGGGGGCGGTGCACACGTCGGATATTCAGTTGGCTTGTCCTCGACAGGGAGCACAGTAGCGATCGGCTGTCAAGGCAATACTCCAACAGGTTCTGCAACGGGGTACATCATGGTCTACGATTGGAATGGCACAGCCTGGATCCAGCGCGGTACTTTACTCTCCGCTGATTTAGCCAACGATAGGCTGGGCGAATCCATCAGTATTTCTGCAGATGGTAATTCATTGGTAGCAGGAGCACCTTTCCACGATGCATCCGCACCTGATGCGGGTCAGGTAAGAGTGTTCTACTGGAATGGATCAGCGTGGATTCCGCGTTTAAACTTTCTGAATGGTGAGGGGTCCGGGGATTACTATGGTGTTTCTGTTTGCATGTCGGGCGACCACAATACAGTTATTGCCGGTGGAATAAATAACGATGGTAACGGAAGCAATTCCGGTCACGCACGTGTTTTCAGCTGCAGAAGCTACACAACAATTCCCGTTACTGCGTGCGGAAGTTACACTTCACCAAGTGGAAATTACACCTGGACAACAAATGGCACTTACCTGGACACCATTCCGAACATGGTATTCTGCGACAGTGTCATGACGATTGTGCTTTCATTATACAATAATTCGTCCTCCACTATTTCGCCTACCGCGTGCGATAGTTACACTGCACCAGACAATCAGGCTTATACGTCAAACGGAATTTACACCGCCACGATTCCCAGCGCTGCTGGATGCGATAGTATAATTACAATCAATCTCACGATTCACAATAGTTCGACGAATACAATCGCTGAAACAGCATGCGACAGCTATACTGCTCCGGATAACCAGGTGTACACTTCAAGCGGCAATTACATTGCGACAATTCCGAACTCAAGCGGATGCGACAGCATGATTACAATCAATCTTACAATTTTCAGTAGCACCTCGAATGTTCTCAACGTAACATCGTGCGACAGTTACACAGCGCCGGATAATCAGATTTACACCGCTAGCGGAAATTACGTTGCAACGATTCCGAATGCGATGGGATGCGATAGTACAATCAGTATTTCCCTTACCATAAACAACGTCGACACTTCAGTTACTGTCAGCGATCCGATCATCACATCGAACGCAAACGGTGCAACTTACCAATGGATAGATTGCACTTCAGGTAATGCAATCAACGGTGCAACCGCTCAATCATTCATGGCTCCCATGAATGGATCATACGCAGTTGCTGTTACTCAAAATAACTGCACCGACACTTCTTCATGCCATTTGGTAATCAGCATTGGGTTGAATGAATCCGTTGCAGAGGATATATCGGTGTTAAGTTCCAACGAGCCTGGAATATTTCTTGTGCAATCAGAAGGAGTGAGGATTGATCAAGTCGAAGTGATGAACGCCAGCGGTCAACTCATTACAGCGGCGCTTCAGGGAGATAATCGTATTGATCTATCGTCACAATCATCAGGAATGTATTTTGTGATCGTGCGAACGCAATCGGAAGTAATAGTGAAGAAGATCCTATTGCATTAGGTCTTCGTGAAGGTGGAAATTACTTCGCCGATTTTCTTTCCCTCCACCAAAAATCCATCATGCCCAAACGGCGATTGGATCTCCACATATTTCGCTCCCGGAATATTCGCTGCTAATATTTTCTGTTCAGCTACAGGACATAAAAAATCCGTGCTGATTCCGATCACCAGTGTTTTTGCTTTTACCTGCTTCAACACTTCTTCCAACGTTCCACGATCACGTGCAACGTTGTGTGAATCCATGCTCTTCGTAAGCAACCAGTATGTGTAAGCGTTAAAACGATTCACCAGTTTGTTTCCCTGATAATCGATGTACGATGCAGCTTTGAAGCCGTCGATCTTATCTTCTGTATCGGATTGTGTCAGTACGAACGCTTCGTAATTTCTGTACGTAAGCATTCCGATTGCACGCGCCGCTTTCAATCCTTTTGCTCCAGCGAGATCGTAATCTGTTCCGAACGAATTGTCGGCTTCAATCGCCAATCGTTGCGCAGTATGAATAGCAATTCCCCAGGCCGATTCTTTCGCGCCGGTTGCAACGAGTGCAAGATGTTTCACTACTTCCGGCTCCATTAATGCCCATTCGAGACATTGGTAACCGCCCATTGATCCGCCAATGAGCAAATCGATTTTTTCTATCCCGAGATGTTTACGCAACTCAACGAATGAACGCACCATATCGCGAATCGTGAAAAACGGAAATGTTTCGTAGTACTTCTCTTCTGTTTCAGGATTAATCGAGAGCGGACCTGTTGAACCGTAACACGATGAAGGAATGTTCACGCAAATGATAAAATATTCCTGCGGGTTGATTGCTTTCTGTTCTCCTATTAATTCGGGCCACCATTCCACACAATCTGCACTTGCAGTAAGAGCATGACACACCCACGCCACCTTGGTTTTTCCCGGGATAAACTCTCCTGCCGTACAATAATGCAGCGTTAGCGAGGACAGAGTATGTCCGCTTTCCGTTGTAAACTCTCCGTTTATCGTGAATTTGCCTGAATTCATAGCAATCCAAAGATACTTGGATTTACGTAGCTCCATTTGTCACCTTTTCTCTTCCGAAAATGGACGCTTTTCACTAAGTTAGTTATTGGAATTCCCCTCCAAACTGAGTACGCATGCCCGGCAGAACAAACCCATTATTCGCTTGGTTGATGTGTGCCGCCTTTCTGGCGACAGGAAATCTCTTTAGCCAATCATTAACTATCAATACTTCGCTTTGCGGATGTCAGCCCGGTGCGGGTTCTCCTTGTCCGGGAAATACAAATTACCTCATGTGCACGTTTGCGTTTAACATCACGAGCGGCTGTCCAAGTTTTACGGCGATCAATGCATTCACTACTTCGGGAACGTATACAGCAACCGACATTGTGAACTTCAAATTATACGAAACAAATTTCTCCGTTTTCAACACATCCACACTGGTTGCAACGATCACAACAGGCCTTGGTCCGGGAGCGCATACGTTCAGCGGATTTAACCGCACTACCTGCGCTGCGACACAGCGTTACTACTGGATCACTTGTGATTTTCCTGCTGGTGCAGTTGCGGGGCGCACGATACGGATCAATCTGATCACTGCAGCAATGTATGCTGTAACCGGAACTGTGAGTTATGGAACCAATACAGCAGCAGGGAACCAAACCATTTGCAATACACTTCCGGTAAGTTTGATTTCCTTCACGGGAGAAAATCTCAGTGGACACAATGTACTCGAATGGCAATGCGCCAGTGAAACCAACAACGATTATTTCACGGTGGAAAAATCATCGGATGGTATTTCCTTCGAAACATTCGCCAGAATAGATGGTGTCGGAACCACCACAGAGCTTACTTCTTATTCCACAACCGATGAAACTTCGGTGAGCAACGCTATTACTTATTACCGTCTTCGTCAGACTGACTTTGACGGACAATATGAGTACGTAGGCGGAACCATTGCTGTTCAATCTTCTTCACCAGAAGAGCCTGTCGCCATTGACGTCGGTCTATATTCCCTCTTCCTTCATCAGCAATGCGGAGATCTCAACTATGCCATTCTCGATCTCTCCGGACGACCCTGTCGCGAGGGTCTTGCACAGGGCGGAACATCTGAAATTTCACTCTCAGGACTTCCGAGAGGCACGTACATTCTTCGTCTGAATGACCCGAGCGGAACATCGCTGCGTTTTGTCAAGGTTTCCGACTGATTCCTCACCGAAAACATTCATGGTAGCGCGTAAATCGTAAATTTGCCCTGCCTATGAAAGTTACTCTCCACCGTCTCGACGACGCCTTCCATTTTGAAGCTAAAAATGCCGAAGGCCAAAGCATGTTTTTTGACGCAAGTCCTGATATCGGCGGACACAACAAAGGTGTTCGTCCAATGCAGACGTTGATCATGGCGGTTGGAGGCTGCAGCGCAATTGACATCATCATGATTCTCAAAAAGCAGCGTCAGGAAATCACCGGTTTTGATATGGAGATTGATGCAGAACGTGAAAAAGGAAAAGAACCTGCACTCTGGGAGTCGGCACACATCGTTTACAAACTCGATGGAAACATCGAACCAGAAAAAGCAAAACGCGCGTGTCAGCTCTCGATGGAAAAATATTGTTCCGTTTCAAAAACACTTGAAGTTGCCGGAGCAAAGATTACATGGGATGTTGTTCTGAACGGAACTCGGATATAAATGCAAAGCTGTTCTTTACCGAGGGATATCCCGATAGCTATCGGGACCGCGCGGCTAAAGAACGATTGTGAATCAAGTCAATTGACTGCCTACTGCCAAACTGCCTACTGCCTACTGCCTACTGAATAACTGCCTACTGATATGAGACCAGAGTCCAAAGCGATACGAATTCAAACAGAACGTTCAGGAGAGAATGAACACTCTACTCCGTTGTTCATCACATCGAGTTTTGTATTTGATGATGCAGAACACATGCGCGCAACTTTCGCCGACGAGAACAACGATAATATTTACAGTCGTTTTTCAAATCCGAATGCGCAGGAGTTTGTAGACAAGATGTGCGCGCTCGAAGGAACAGAAGCAGGATATGCTACGGCTTCGGGAATGTCGGCAGTGTTTGCTTCGTTCATGGCGTTTCTGAAGTCGGGTGATCATTTGCTTTCCTGCAGTTCTATTTTCGGATCAACGCATACTGTGATCAGCAAGTATCTTCCGAAATGGGGAATTGAGTATTCGTACGCCGATATCAACAAGCCCGAAACATGGGAGTCGTTGATTAAGAAAAACACCAAGATGATTTTCGTGGAAACGCCAACGAATCCCGGATTGGACATTGTTGATCTCGAATGGCTCGGACAACTTGCGAAGAAGCACAACGTCTTATTGAACGTCGACAATTGTTTTGCAACTCCGGCCTTGTGTCAACCTGCGAAGTACGG
>CAYUTR010000100.1:0-13903 GCA_964447465.1 uncultured Chryseobacterium sp. | reverse complement strand
CGCGTTAGGAAAAAATGTTCCTATGGTCGACAACGAAGGTCATCGCTTGTGGGGAAAAGTAACCGAGATCGGTTTGGATAATATCAAGATGGATTTCAATCATCCGCTTGCTGGAAAAGAATTGCATTTTGCCGGAGAAGTACTTGAAGTGCGTGAAGCTTCTGAAGAAGAGCTGAGCCACGGGCATGTGCATGGACCGGGTGGACACCACCACTAAACAGTGCGCAGTACGCAGTAAAATAAGTGCGCAGTGTGCAATTGGGATTATTAAATAAAAAGCCGCGTGTTCTGGATATCAGAGACACGCGGCTTTTTATTTGCTGTAATGGTTAGTCCTGAGAAGCGATTATTATTCTGCGCACAGTAGTCTGGCCGGTAACTGCATCTGTTATGCGCAGTAGGTAAACTCCATCAGGCTCAGTTGAAAGATCGAGCGGAATTACGTTTTTGCCTGTAGACAATTCACGTTTACTTTGCTGGACAGGACGACCGTCACTCGATTCGATCTGAACATCAACCGAGGTTTCCATCACCGTATTGTACTCCACCGAAACCTGTCCGGTTGATGGCACAGGATACACTGAAGTCACGTCTCCGTTCTGCGGACTACGCACGATATAAATGATCTCCGAAAGAGTTGTTGTCCCATTGAAGTCGCGTTGACGCAAACGGTAATAGCAGATTCCCTCAATAAGATCATCGTCGCGGAATTCGTAATCCAGAATCTGCGTGCTGTTTCCCGCACCATCTATCGTTCCGATAGAATCCCATGCGCCACCGTTCGCGGAACGTTCGATGGTAAAATAATCGTTGTTGGTTTCCGTCGCAGTTTGCCACTGAATCTGATTGAAGTCGGGTTGTTCTGTTCCCCAAACGCTGATCAGTTCAACAGGAAGTACGGTGCAATTCAGATCGGCACCTCCGGAAAGATTCCAGGTGAGTGTAAAAGGATTGCCACTTGAAACGAAGTTGTCGATTACCATCACATAAATTTCTCCTGACAGAACGTTGAAAGTAGAAACCCACGCATTACCACCTGCTCCTTCTGAAACATCGATTGCACCATTACCGCATCCGGTATTTCCACCTGTTCCGGAATAGGAACAGCGCAAAGGTTGCACAGAAATGTTTACAGGACATTGCACACTTGTGAAAGGTCCCCATAAAGCGAAATCGTAATCATCCGTACCGTTTGACGGGGCGATAGTAAATCCAACGGTTCCACCTGCCGATGGGGAGAAGTAATACCATGAAGATTGATTTTCTCCCCCGGCAAGGCAACCATCCCAAGGGTTTGAAAGATCATCTACGGTTCCGCCACCACCGCTATTCGCTGTTAGGTTCGCGTTATCACAAATTGTCATACCTCCACCTTGCTCACAATCCTGTGCGCTTGGAGTAAACGCAGGAGCAGCTCCAGGTGTTCCAGTGCAACTGATCGTCGCAGACCATCCGGAAGAAACTGTATTTCCGTTTGCATGAAATCTGCAAGTCAGTCCGCGTGTTGAATTCGATGCACTGGCCGTGACTGTAAATCCGCCGGGCGTACCGCTGTATGTGCCGATCAATGGTCCACTTGGTCCATCGTAAATGGAAAGATAATCAGCTGTAACCTGTGTGCTGAATGCAGTAAACGTTAGCACGGTATATTGCCCTGCAGCAGTGGGATAAAATGTGTAGGAAGCGTCAACACCATTGGTGTAGTTTCCAGCACCACCATCATCTTCAAATGTGCCGGTACAGGTAGTTGCATATTGGGCATTTCCGGTAAGTGCATTGGAAAGCGTATACGTTTGCGCGAACATTGCTGAAGACAACAACAGCAGAAACGCAGTGAGGGGAAGGTTGCGTTTCATGATTAGCGTTGTTGATTAATTTCTCCCGGATCAATTCGCGGAACATAATGAATACTTCTATAGTCTGCCGGAAGTTGACTGACCGGATATAGCGTGAGTGTAAAACCATACTTGGTAAACTCGCGCGTGTAAACTGTACTGTCTAATCGTAAGTACTCCCACTTGCTGATGTCGAATGCCGAAGAATCAAACGGAAGGCATTCAAAACAATCGATAGGCTCTACAATGAATGACTGCGTGAAGTAGTAGATAATATCATTGAGTGCGCTCGAATCGGTTTGATCCAGCGTCTGCAGTTGTTCTGCAGTATAATAGGTCATGATAACCGGATTGTTCAGTGCCTTCTGTAAGTTCTGGGCCGAACATTGGTGTGGGGAGAGCCAAAGAGCAACAATAACCGTTGCCAGCAGCCTGGTAAAATTTGAATTCATGTTCTGTTAAGCGTATTTGAGCGTGCTTGCCAACAGCTCAGGGGGTTGATACGAAATTCAGTACTGTCGATTTGTACGGATAAATCTTCGACAGGTTACGTTTTCACGTCTTCGAATTCACTACCAATCGCATGAATTCGCTAAAATATCCCTGTCAACCCGTGACAGAGACTATTGGCAAAGAAAATGGGGGATTAGTTGTTGTCGCCAGCGATGTTCAGGAAGTCTTTCCAGTCGCCAAGATTAGCCATTACCTGTAGTTGACGGTAACGCTCATGGAATTCTTTGTCGTCGCTGATTCCATTCAGCTGTTCAATGCGGTAACGGTCGAAATTTCTCAAAGCAGTTAATTCCTCTGAAGTGAGGGCTTCACCGTTGAATTCGCGATCGCGCAGGTCGTTAATGCTCGGAGTTCCTCCGATATCGGCCTTTGCAAAGTACTTTTTGAGAATGTCTTCCCTGAATGCCATAAATTATCTTGATTGCAAATGTAACGTATAGCCGGTTCGGCAAGTTACCGGGGTGTTATGGAATTTTCAACACGTGAATGTTACATCAGTAGGCAGTTGGGCACTTCGGCAGTAGGCAGTAGAAAGGAACTCAGGTAGTTAAGTCAACAAGCAGACGTTCCGACTGTCTACTGCCAAACCGCCTGACTGCCTACTTAATCTTGTTCGAGTCTACAGGTGCTGCCGGAGGAGGAACAATCATCCTTTTCTCAAGCGTTCCGAGACTATCGAGCAGTTTGAGTGCGCGAGGGTCGCCCGGACGTGCATCCAGAATATGATTGAGGTTGCGTCGCACCTGCGGATACCAATCCGGAGTTCCGATGATTCCATTCACCAACGCGAGATTGTAATCCGGGTTCAATGAATCGCTCAACCATAACGTCTGCACACTATCGATGTAATGCGATGCGCGATAACCTTGCTGGATATTCGCCTGCATTGCAGGATCGGTGGTTTTTGTATACGCCTGATCAAATGCAGTCTGCGCTTCCACGAAATTCTTCGCCATGAAACTTGCTCCTGCATAGTTCAGCCATATCTTGCTGTCGGCCGGATAAGCACGCAGTCCGTACTTGTAGAACAACGCTGCACCCGCGTAATCTTTCTTGGCTGCTTTGCCTTCTGCAACAGCAATCAGCATCTGCGCATAGCTCTGGAGAATTGGATTCGAAGGGAAAATCTCGTACACTTTCTCCCACGCGAGAGAAGCCCGTTCGTAATCCTTCTTGTTATAATAACACAAGCCAAGGTTCAGCCAGCCGTTCGCGTATTTCGGGTGAAGAATCACCGACTTGTTCAGGTAAACAATTGCTTTGTCGGCATAATAGTTTACCGAATCCTGCTTCGTTGAATCGCCGAGATATTTCAATCCGCGATCCATGTATCGTGCTCCGGCGTTACCATTGCACAATGCGCTTTCCGGGTGCTTCGCTACGTCTGCGATGAATAGCGTTTCATCGCTCTTCCATTCGAGATTTCGTTCCCACGTTACAAGAATTGCGGGAATCGTCAACGCTACAATAATTCCGCTGACGACAAACTTCCTTGTGCTTTCCTCCAGACGTTCACCAACCCAAACGATTCCCCACGCGAGCAGCATGCAGAAACCAAGTGAAGAGTGATAGATCAATCGTTCTCCCATGGTTGCTCCGATGTCGAATATCATGTTGTTGATCAGCATGAAGAACCCGAAGAAGAAGATCAGCGCGAACGCCATTGGGTGGCGACGCTTCCAGAGTTTCCAGGTACCGTAGAGCATTCCTCCTATTACAAGAACGGATAAGTAAACCATAGGATCCCCGGGACCGGAGTATTTGAAATGCTGGTAAGAATAGTCAGCTGCGAGTGGATAAGGGAAAATCAACAACCACACATAATCATCGAGACGATTGAGTTTGCTGAGGAATTCCTGCGGACCCTTCGCGAACATGTAAGGATCGTTGAGCGGATCTTTTGTTTTCTCCGCCATCGCTTTATCGGCAATAATCTGTGCAGGTGATCGCAAGTCTTCTTCCTTAACACCTATGCGTATCATCGCGTAGAGAACAAGAACTGACCCAACCGGCAGCCATAAGTAAGTGAGTTGCGAAAACTTTCGCTGATGGAAGATCATTAGTCCAAGCGGAATGAGCGGAATGAGTACGACTGCGTATTCTTTCGAAAGAAATGCCATCACGAACCAAACGCAACCCCAGATGATATCGCTGCGTTTTTTGGAAAGATCGTACCGGAAGAAATAGTCGAGCGTAAGTACGATAAACATGAGCGAGAAAATCTCATCGCGACTTTTTACGTTGGCGATAACTTCGGTGTGAATCGGGTGAATCACAAATAGCAACACCGTAAGAAATGCTAGGTCTGTGTTGTTACGGAAAACGTGCCGGCGCAGGAAACTAAGCACGATTACCATCGACAATGCAAACCATAGAATCTGCATGATGTGGCGATGCGGTGCAATGTCGAGGTTCGAATTTTTGATTTCGAGTTCAAGGAAATTCTTCTCACCGATGAGTCGCGACTGACTACCGATGTCAGAAATTCCTTTCTGCTGCATCTGGAAAAGTGAATCGCGAACCTCCTCAAACCGTTCGCCCTGGCACACGCCGAAAAGCTGTTGCTCAATCGCAAAAGTCACGATGGAAAGAGGGCGATAACGACCGCCATCGAGCTGTTGCTTTACGCCCATACTCTCGTAGAAGCTCTTGTACGCGTCGTTACCGAGAATTTCTCCGATACCCGATGCGCCTTTCTGCACGTAGGTATTCTGACGCATTACAATATCGTCGTCGAGTGCATACAGGTTACCATACGTATTCCAGTAGAATCCGATGGAGAGTGCAACTACAACAATTGCCTGCATCCAGAATTCGCGCAGGAATAAATATCCCTTCGAACCCAGTTCGGGCAGTTGAAAAACTTTTGTTCCTGCTTTGGTGCTTTTCGCCGCGGGTTTCAGCGGGGTGATGCGCTTGGCCATAGGTAGCGAAGCTACTAAAAAGTAGGCAGTTGGGCAGTTGGGCGGTAGGCAGTCAGGCAAAAAAGTTGGATAGGATTTGAGTTCGGATCCAGCCACGTGTTTACCAATCAATTCACCTTGGGCACTACCTTTTAACTGCCTACTGCCCAACTGCATGACTGCCTACTGAACATGGCATGATATTTACGGCCTTTCCCCGCTACATCAATCCTACTCTCGTCTCAATAGTTAAATTTGTTAGGAATGAGTTTTCCTGCCCGGGTAAAATCCCTTGTTAAATCGCGGTACAGTGCTTTGTTACTGGGCGTTCTATGCCTGGTCCTGGCCTACGTTGTGTCGTTGGGGGGAAGTACCGGAACCGCACCCGGACTTGGCAGTTTTGTAAAAACACTTCACGAGAAGGAACAGCACTTGCAGGATGAGTTGGACTCGCTGTACACTCAGGCTCAGGGCAAAACCTTCAACGAAATTTTTCTGAGCGTCGATCACACCAAGGAACATCCTTACCGCGAAGAAGGAATTGTTCTTTTGATCTATCAAGGAGACACACTAAAGTATTGGTCCGACAATTCTGCTGCAGTAGAAAACTACATGAGCGTGGTGTCTCTCGATCAGCGCATGACGCGCCTGCGAAACGGATGGTTTGAAACCATACAGAGAACAGACGACATTGGTCGCACGTATGTTGCCTTATTGTTGATCAAGAATGAATATTCTTACGAAAACCAGTACCTGGTTAATTCATTCTCGGAAGGATTTCGCATGCCGCCGGAAACGGAGATTGAAGTAGGATTGCCGTCCTCGACGAATAGTGTTTTAGCATCCGACGGCACGTACTTGTTTTCGCTGGTGTTCAAACAGGAAGGCAACACGGGAATGTCGGTGTTGCAAATCATCCTGAACATTCTGCTCACGGTTGGTGGTTGCGTTCTGATCATTGCCTTCCTGAGAAAGGAAAGTGCCTCATTGAAAAACACGTTGGGTGCACGATGGCCGGTTGCTTTTTTCGTAGGCGCAATTCTATTGCTTCGCTTTCTGACAGTACTGTTCCGTTATCCGACTTCTTTTTACGATCTGCCGTTGTTCAGTCCGTTACACTACGGCGATGCAAATTCGTTCTGGAATTCCAACCTCGGCGATTTTCTAATCAACGTTTCGCTCTTCTTTTATCTCTGTGTGTATATGAATGCACATCTGAAGAAATATCCGTTGAAGCTGAGCGGTACGAATGCACAACTCATTGGAATTTCCACCGCATTGCTCGGCATTCCATTTGTGTTTGCGTGGATCATCAATTCGCTTATCTCCGGGTTGGTTCAGAATTCCGATATCTCTTTTCAGGTAAACAACCTGTTTAGTCTTTCTGAGTACAGTTACTGCGGCATTTTCATGATTGCATTGCTGCTTGCGGGATTCTTCCTCATTTCTGAATCTGTGCTCTGCATTATTGAGCCGGGACTGAAAAAGAGAATTCACCGCGTTGCAGCACTTGGAATCACCAGCCTGATTGTAGTTGGCATTCACCGTTTCTTCGGGAGTGTAGACGGACTTGCAATTCTCTGGCCGACGGCGGTGATTTTTGTGCTCATGTTGCGCAATCTCGATTCAGAAACCGAATCGTTTTCTTTTTCCATCATCGTGTTTCTCGTCTTGCTCTTTTCGTTCTACACCACTCACATGCTTTTGAAACAAGGCATGCACAAGGAACATGACAGTCGAATTGTGTTCGCAGAGAAAATCGCAGCAGAACAGGATCCGATTGCAGAGCATTTGTTTTCGGAGCTGGACAATAAACTTGCAACTGACACTACACTCATTCGTTACACGCGTTTTGAAACACAGGATTTCCCTGCATTTGAAAAAACGATACGTCAGCAATACTTCAGTGGTTATTGGGATAAGTACGATGTGAAGGTTACGTTCTTCGACACGATGTGTACGCCGTTGCTTCGATCGAGCTCTCCCTACTCGGATAACATTCTGCACTTCGAAGAATTGTGCACGAACACCGGTGTGCCGACGTTCAGCGAAAATTTCTATTACCTCGATAACGGAACCGGTCGCATTTCTTACCTCGCGCATATTGTTCTTCAGGAGCCGGGGCACGAAACGCATCTCGGACAAGGAACACTATTCATTGAGTTTGATTCGAAACTCATGTCGGAAGAAATTGGTTTCCCGGAACTTCTGCTTGACCGCGAATTAGGATTGAACCAGAAGCTGATCAATTATTCGTACGGTAAATACAAGAATGGACAACTCATCAATCAGGCCGGTCCGTATCAATACAGTCTGAGTACCGAATTTCTACCGGGTGACGGAAACTACGAATACATTGACACGGAAGGATGGGATCACCTTGTGTATCGACCGGATGATTCTACAGTTGTACTCCTGAGTAAACCCGAAGAGGGCTGGCTTGGAAAAACAACGAGCTTCTCTTACATCTTCGCGTTTTTCAGTTTGCTGCTCATCGTTTCGGTTTTCCTCCGGCAGTTGCTCATTACAGGTTCAACGTTTTCGAATCTCACGTTCAAGTATCGCATTCAGCTTGTACTCGTGATGATTGTTCTGATCTCACTTGGGTTGTTCGGTGCAGGATCTATTTATTATATCCGTCAGCAATACCAAACGAAGAATGCGGAGATCATCAGCGAAAAAGCGCACTCCGTTGTTATTGAGATTGAAGGGAAACTGCAGGATGATGTACTCACGACTTCGTATCGCGATTACGCAACTTATCTGCTCAAGAAATTTTCGAACGTCTTTTTCACCGATATCAATCTGTACGATCTCGAAGGAAATCTCTATGCTTCTTCGCGTCCGAAAGTATTTGATGAGGGATTGGCTTCACGTAAAATGAACCCGGAGGCGTTCAGTCAAATAAGTGTTCAGAAAAAATCAGAATTCATTCACGACGAGAACATCGGGAACCTTGCGTATCTCTCGGCGTATCTTCCCGTGAAGAATCGCGAAGGAGAATTGCAAGCCTATCTCAACATTCCGTATTTCGCAAAGCAGAACGATCTCGAGAAAGAAATTTCTACGTTCATGGTAGCGTTGATTAACGTTTACGTGTTCTTGTTTGCGTTAGCGGTACTTGCCGCGATTTTCATCTCGAATTATCTCACGCATCCGTTGCGACTCATCCAGGAAAAAATGCGACAGGTAAAGCTGGGCAAGAACGATCCGATTGAATGGAAGAACAAAGATGAAATCGGTTCATTGGTTCAGGAATACAACCGGATGATTCTTGAGCTTTCGAATTCGGCTGAATTGCTTGCACAATCGGAACGGGAAAGCGCGTGGCGTGAAATGGCGAAACAGGTTGCGCACGAAATTAAAAATCCGCTTACACCGATGCGCTTGAGTATTCAGCTGCTTGAGCGTGCATACAAAGACAAGGCGCCCGACATTGATCAGAAAGTGGATCGCTTGTCGCGTACAATCGTTGAACAGATCGATACGCTCGCTTCCATTGCAAGTGCGTTCGCCGACTTCGCGAAAATGCCAAAGCCTGTTCTCGAGACGATGGACCTGCGTACTGTAGTTCACAACACGCTTGAATTGTTCTACGAGAATGATGAAGGTGTAGAGTTCGTCTGCGGCGATAATGTGCAAGGGGAAATGATCATCTCCGGCGATCGCGAACAGTTGCCGCGTGTGTTCAATAATTTATTCCGCAATGCTATTCAGGCAATTCCTGAAGGAAGAAAAGGAAAAGTAGAAGTGAATATTTCCAGACAGGGAAATCATTTTATCGTTGCGGTGAAAGACAACGGAACCGGAATTGCAGACGACGTAATTGATAAAATTTTTGTTCCGAATTTCACAACTAAGTCAACCGGAATGGGATTAGGTCTTGCGATGGTGAAGAATATTGTGGAAGGTTGTAACGGCATGATCTGGTTTGAAACCGAGCCTGATAAAGGCACAACATTCTTCGTAAGTTTCGATGAAATAGTTGATTAGGAATTCACGTGGTCACACTTGCACAACTAAAAATTTACAATTCATTCTGTGGTGACATAGATGGATATGCGCGTTCTGGCTCAAAAAAACAAAGGGCGATTTTGGATGATGATCAGTGGATGGTAATTCAACGACTGATCGATGGTTTTAGCATTTTGAACTCCGGATATTCGTCTGATCCCTATACAGCATCGATTCAAAAACTAGTCTCAGAGCACTGTGATAGCGACGAAGTAGTTGCGGAATTGAAGCGACTATCCCGCAAGAGGTATTAACTCGCTCCTCGATTATTTCGTAAGTTAGAGCGATGCAATTTCGCTGGCTGATTGTTTTTCTTCTCTTTCCCGTTTTCATTTCTGCTCAGGATTCTATTCCGCTGTTGCGTTCATTCGCCATTGCATATGAAAACGATCTGCTTGCAGTTTCAATGCAGACACCGACGGATTACTATTATACGGGCGGCACCTTCGTCGAATTTAATCTGCCGTGTTTAATAAGAAATCCCGTTTCGAAAATGTTGCTGAAGCTTCCGTACGGACGGAATGAGTCATTTGGAATTTCAATCAGCAACCTCGGATTTAGTCCGACCAGCATAAAATCTGACACCATTCTCATTGGCGATCGTCCGTTTGCAGGAACACTTTATTTAGGGTTGAACCGTGTTTCCTGTAATAGTGAAAAACAAATGCGATTGACTTCACGCCTCGAGCTCGGTGTAATCGGTCCGGCTGCGTTGGGATATGAAACTCAGAAATTCATTCATGCGAACACGAATAACCCAGAGCCGCATGGATGGCAGTTCCAGATTGAAAATGATGTGTATGTGAATTACTCGCTCAAGATTGAGAAAGGAATGCTGGCGAAGAAAAATGCGATTGAACTGATTGGATTCGGAACAGTGAACGCAGGAACGATTTACACGAATGCAGGACTCGGTTTGAAAATGAGGCTGGGAAGAATGGATCACTATTTCACAAGTCCGGGTTATTCCAATCGTCTACAAATTTATTGCTACGCCAGCGCAGAAGGAAAAGTCATTGCGTACGATGCAACTCTTCAGGGAGGATTTTTCAGCAACAGTGTTTACACCATCGCTTCGGAAAATATGAAACGTGCAACCCTTTTAGGAACAGCAGGATTTGTTGTTGCGTTTCATCGTATGCGTGTTGAGTACAGCAACACGTTTATCAGTCCGGAATTTAAAGCGGGCAGAAAGCACGCGTGGGGACATCTGGGGTTCACGATTTTATTTTAACCGCAACGCGCAACAGGCTACTGCCGTTTTCTTCGCCGCGGGATAAACCCGCGCGGCTGAAGAAAGTTTGAGGATCAAGTGGCTGCGCAATTTTTTACACCCTCTCCTACTGCCTGCCGCCAAACCACCCAACGGCCTACTGATTTCATTATCTTTACCCCACAATGAATCGCCCTATCCGTGTTCTTATTGCTAAAGTTGGTCTCGATGGTCACGACCGTGGAGCGAAAGTGATTGCTTCTTTTCTGCGCGATGCAGGAATGGAAGTGATTTACACCGGACTTCGTCAGACTCCTGAAATGGTTGTGAATGCAGCCCTGCAAGAAGACGTTGATGCAATTGGTGTGAGCATTCTGTCTGGTGCGCACATGACTGTGTTTCCGAAAGTGATGAACATCATGAAAGAAAAAGGAATGAATGATGTGCTGCTCACGGGCGGTGGAATTATTCCGGATGCAGATATGAAGAAGCTGCAGGAATTGGGAGTTGGAGAGTTGTTTGCGCCGGGAACGGACACGAAGACGATTGTGGATTACATCACGAAATACGTCAGCGAGCACCGGAAGTTCTGATGGTAGCGTGCGAGCACGCCCTCACCACAGATTCGCAGATTACGCAGATGTCTCAAATTGAATTTTTAGGTATTGAACAGTTTGAGGGACGGACACGTAACCATCGTAGAGTACATCATGAAATATGTGAGTAGCTACCTGAAGTTCTAAGCGGAAGCTGTATCTTCTTGTCATATTTTGAATTATTCATATTGTGAGACGTCTTCTGTTTTTCTCGATGATAATTATACATCATTTTGCCTTCTCGCAAAGTGAAATATATTCCATTCACTATTATCCAAATGGGGATAGTGTAATCAATGCTGCTGAGAAAACAGATACTGTTGTGATGTGTAAAGGGTGGACAGGTATCGGCCGCTTTGAAGATGGAAAGAAGGAAGGATGGTGGGAGTACTTCTGTAACAATGTGCCAATGTATTCGGGGACTTATCGCGCAGGCAAAAAAGAGGGCAAATGGAGATTAGAATGGTCCGGCTGGGTTCACTACAAAAATGACCTTCTGGACGGTGAGGCAATTTATTATCATGTCTCCACATTCATCGTTGAACAGGAAAGGCACTATGTTGCAGGCCAGGCCCATGGCGATTGGTACGTATATGATAAGGAAGGAAAAATTATTGAGACACGTCACTATGCAAACAACCAACCAATTGGTCTATGGGAAATGCAGGAAGACGATCTCATCAGGAAAGGTCCAGTCAATGAATTCGGTTATCATGGAAAATGGCAGGTGACAATTCACGATACACTGATTGGTGGAGGAATGTACATCAATGGGTTTCAAGAGGGAGATTGGATTGATGTCTATTATCGCGGACATTATGATGCAGGCCATTATAAAAAGGGTAAAAAGCAAGGTCTCTGGAAATCATATTCCTCATATCAGTTATTTCGATCCTCTATTTATGTTGATGGAAACAGACATGGAAGTGATACTTCATGGACAAATGATAATATATCGGCAATATATCAGTGGAGTGAGAATGAATGGAGCGGAGTTAACGTAATTTATTTTGAGAACGGATTGATCAAAGAGCGAACCACCCTTGATAAGAACAAGGAATTATTGAAGCATACAGAATACCATTTAGATGGAAAGTTGGCAGCAGAAGGAACCTTAAAAACAAATCCCGATTATCTAGTTTATCAAGCACAGTATGCACGGTCATGCCTTGGAATTCCCATTGAATATGAGTTTGAATTAATGGAACGTGGATTGTGCAATAACTCCTGCTTTCTCATGGGTCACGAGCACCCGACACTGGCATTGGATTCTGTAACCAACTATTTACGTTCAGAAAAATTCCGTACGGATACGGTAGGTCCGCACCGCCCTTTTGGTACACCGCCATTCATTCGAACAGGAACATGGACTTACTACAGAGATGATGGAAGTAAAAAAGAAGAAGGAAAATACCTTCCGGTAGTTCTCGGTCTGACGTATCTGGAAAACATCACTTATCCAAAAACAGGTTGGTGGAAAGTCTACGATGAACGGGGCAAGCTTTTGCGTGAAGAATATTATGAGAACGGCAACCTCATTGAAACGCGGGACCGGAAAAAATAATCCCTTCATCTGCGAAATCTGCGAATCTGTGGCAAAGTTGGCGCCTGCGCCAACCCACTACGTTTCAAGTGCTTACAGCCGTTAGATGATGTGACCGAACGTGTGATTAGTCGGACGAGTCTTAACTTTTTTTCGATGAAACTTGTTTTCCTCGAAAATTCCCGCATATCTTTGTCCCCGTAAAGGGCTTCTCCCTTTTAAAAAATTAGAATTTATATCAACATGAAAATCACGCGTAATATCAACTCTCAGTCATACATGATGTGTATGATGTGCTGCTGCATGATGTGCAGTACGGGAGGTGATACACGAATGTGAAAACAAATGTTGGTGTGTTGAGCAAAAGCCTCCCGGATACAAACGGGAGGCTTTTTTTATTCCCGTTGTTGTATCGGAAACACACTGTGTCAGGATTGGGATCCTGCCACCACAAAAAACCGATGTGTCGGGATACGATCCCGACACCACAGAAACAACGAAACACAAGATGCAAAGCTTCAGAACAGAATTGGAAAGTCCGGCCGACGCAAACGGACAAGTGATCATCGAAAAAGATATCGCGCACCTTGCGGAGAAGATTCAACTCTTCACCGAAGGAAAAATTGATCCGGAAAAATTCCGCGCATTGCGTCTTGCACGTGGTGTGTACGGACAACGTCAGCAAGGCGTGAACATGGTGCGCATTAAAGTTCCGCACGGTAAATTAAATTTCGTGCAGTTGCTTCGCCTCGCCGATCTGAGCGATGAATATTCAACGGGCAATCTTCACCTCACCACGCGGCAGGATGTGCAGTTTCACTTCGTGAGTCTTGATCGCACTCCGCAATTGTGGACAGAACTTGAACGTGATGAATTGACATTGCGCGAAGCATGCGGAAACACCGTGCGAAACATAACAGGTTCTGTTCTTGCAGGAATTGATCCGAATGAGCCGTTTGATGTAACGCCGTATGCAGATGCATTGTTCCGTCACTTTCTCCGCAATCCAATCCAACAGGATCTCGGAAGAAAAATCAAAATTTCGTTTTCTTCATCAGATCAGGACACCGCGATCAGTTTCATTCACGATCTCGGATTTATTCCGAAAGTGGAAATCATTGAGCGAAAAATCACTCGTGGATTCAAAGTGCTGCTCGGCGGTGGACTCGGTGCACAACCTATTCCCGCAGAAGTTGCATTTGAATTTTTGCCTGCGGATGAACTGATCCCGTTCTCTGAAGCATTGATCCGCGTATTCGATCGTCATGGCGAACGCAACAACCGTC
>CAYUTR010000099.1:0-13924 GCA_964447465.1 uncultured Chryseobacterium sp. | reverse complement strand
CCTTGAACCCGATCATTGCGTCGGCGTAATATTCTGCTGGTGTATAGCCGGTAATTTTTTCTACTGAAGGGCTGATGAATTCGTATTTCGCCTCGGGAAAAAACGTGAGCTTGTAAATAATATCATTCGCGTTTTGTGCAAGAAGGCGAAAGCGTTCTTCGCTGTGCAGAAGCTGCGTGCGGTAATTCACTTGCTCTGTAATATCGCGCGCTACGCCGATAATTTCTGTCTGGGTTCCTTCTTTATCGAATGTTGGTATAACGCGCTCTTCGATCCAGATGAATGCTCCGGTTTGTTTTTTGAAATAACGATAGAGAAAAGTTCCGGGCTGTTTAGTTAGCCGTAGCGCTTCTGCTTTTTCGCGGATCGCAACAATATCTTCCGGGTGGCAGTTGTTCATGAACATGTTCTGTTCACTGGTAAATTCTGCTTTCGTAATCCCGAAAACTTTTTCGATGTTGGTTCCTACAAAACGAATCCGCTCGCTTTCCGGCTTGGTAAGGTCAATGTGATAAACAACTTCGTCAATGGAACTCAGAACGCGCTCAAGCGAAACATGACCGGTTGGATTAAGCCCGCCAGCGTGCAGCTTCGCGATCTCCTTCAGCAATTCTTCTTTGGAGAGTTTTGAATATTCGCTGAGATCCTTCTTGATTGTTTCCTGTTTCACTTCGGGTCGGGATCTTCAAGTTTGATTTTTACTCCGTCAAACTTTGTCTCCACGCCATCTTTGTAAGTGATCGTGAGCAACAATACACCATCTTCTTCCTGGTAATATTTCCATTCGCCTTCCTTGCGACCGTAAACGAATTTTCCCTTCTGCCAGGTCTTGCCGGTATCGTACCAGTAAATATGATCGCCATCGGGTTGACCGTTGATATAACTTCCCTGGAAGCGCGCCTTTCCTGTTGTTGTGTATGTGTGTTTCCACTCGCCTTGTCGCTCGCCGTTTACATAATTTCCTTCTTCGCGATAATCGGCAATCTGGAAAAACCAGAATCCATCCTGTTGTCCGTCGATGTATTCTCCTTGTGTAATCACAGTTCCGTTTTCATCGTATTCCACACATGAACCATTGCGCACACCGTCGGTGTATTGTTCTTCACGAAGCAGTTGGCCATTCTCGTAATACCAGCGCCAGGTTCCTGTTGGACGTCCGCGTGAATCGTATTTTCCTTTCTGATCTGTCTTTCCGGTTGGATATAAAAACATCCAGTCGCCAACACGAACACCATCCTTGTAATCGCCCTCTGCTTTTAATTCTCCCGTATCGTGATATTCCTTCCAGTGACCTTGCTCTTTTCCGCCTGCATCATAAATTCCTGTTCCGACGAGAATACCGTCTTTATAAACTTCAGCTCCCGAAATTTTTCCAAGCGAATCGTACTGTCTGAATACACCTTCAGGATAACCATCGCGATAGTTGCCCACTTCTTTTTTCTGTCCGTTCGGATAATACGTAATCACAGTTTCAATCTTCGCTAGCTCCGGAGGATTTTCTACCAATACTCCATTGTCCCACTTGGTTGCACTCAACAGATTTCCTACTTCATTGTACTCTTTGAAGTAACCGTGCTTTTTATCGTTAAGATATCTTCCTTCTGCTTTTACTTTTCCATTCGGCCAGAATTCTTTGAAGAGTCCTTGTCGCAAACCATTTGCATCACGACGATTAATCCGTTCAGTGTTCTGAACAAATCCTGCTTTATACGTGATAATAGAAACGATAGCTCCGGTTGTGTCATATTCGTAACCCGTTCCGTCTTCTCTTCCTTCCTTGAATGGAATTTCCTTTTGAACTTTTCCATTCGGATGAAATTCGTAAGTCGGTCCGTGCTTCGCATTACTGGTGTATGTTTCTTCCGAAATCAGTTTTCCGTTTTTGTCATACGATCTGAGCGGGCCGTCCTTCTTTCCTTCTTTGTAGGTATACTCCAGTGTTAACTTCCCGGATTCACTATAAAATTTCCAGGTCGAATCCAGCTGATAATTTTTGCGATTACCTTCTGACTTCAACTTGCCGTTTGTGTGGTAAGTTTTCCAGTATCCATCCGGCTTACCGTCACGCATAGGGCCTTCACTGGAGATCTTTCCGTTCTCGTAATAGAATTTACTGTAGGTAACCGTATCGTCCAACCGGGACGCAGACAATCCGGTCCAGAGGAATATTCCAATGAAGATCAGTTGCCAGGAAATCTTACGGTTATTTGAGCTCATTAAAAAATCTCAATTACAATCCAAATGCTGCAGACATTTCCAGCATACGCCTGATTGGCTTTTCTGCTGCTGCGCGGAGCGTTTCCGGCAGAATAATTTCAGGCTGCCCGTGCTTCAAACAAATATACAGTTTTTCGAGGGTATTTAGCTTCATATGCGGACAGTCATTGCAAGCACAATTATTGGTTGGTGGTGCGGGAATAAATGTTTTTTCCGGCGATTCTTTCTGCATTTGATGCAGTATACCCGTTTCTGTTCCAACAATGAATTCTATTGATGGATCTTTCTTAGAAAAGTTTAACAGTGCTGTTGTTGAGCCTATAAAATCCGCCAATGCCAATACCGGTTCTTCACATTCCGGGTGCGCAATGAATTTTGCTTCCGGATGTTTTGCTTTAAGACGGGTGATTCTTTCCAGGGAAAATATTTCATGAACCATGCACGAACCATTCCACAACACCATATCTCTGCCGGTTTGTTTACTTACCCAACGACCGAGATTTTTATCCGGTGCAAAAATAATTTTCTGTTCCTTCGGCAGGCTCTGAACAATTTTTACAGCGTTACTCGAAGTGCAGATGATATCACTGAGCGCTTTGATATCTGCAGTGCAATTGATGTAAGAAATTACAATGTGGTCAGGATGTTCATTTTTGAATTTTGCGAATGTATCAGGTGGACATGAATCTGCAAGTGAACAACCAGCCTTCAGATCGGGCAGCAGAACTTTTTTGTTGGGATTCAGAATCTTCGCCGTTTCTGCCATGAAGTGTACTCCGGCAAAAACAATAATGTCGGCGCTGGTAGCAGCGGCTTTCTGTGCAAGTCCAAGACTGTCGCCAATGTAATCAGCCACATCCTGTATGTCGCCGTCCTGGTAGTAGTGAGCAAGTATAACTGCATTTTTTTCGCGCTTTAGTTTTTCTAACTCTGCAAACATATCCAGAGTTGGGTCAACTTTCACATCCAGAAATCCTCGTTCCAAAACCTCTTTATTAATCATATATTCTTTATTTAAATAAAACTATTACTACTACTAGCTTGTTAGTTCAGTGTAGAAGTTATTCCCCATTCATTAGGTTTATTCACTTGCTACCAGCTGATAACAGGTTATTGACATACAGGTTATCTTGAGGCAACTGATTCTCATGAAACTGAAGAAACAATGAACAGACTGTTAGTATCCGTATTAACCATCAATTGTGTGTAATTGATATTGACAAAGTTCGGCATCTTTCCGTGTATTTCTTCTCGTTTAGTGTTTTTCAACATCTATTGCATATCCCGATTAATTCCACATACGCGCACCGGCTTGTCATTTCCAAAGAATCATGCACTAATGTTTTCAACCATTTATATAGTTATGCACGGTTTGAGTGTGCAAAACCTTGCGTGTAAAAGGCTCAGTTTCAACATTCAATTTTGTGAGCAAAAAGACGATTGTTGATGAACATTGACTATCGAATCAAATTGCACTTAACTTTGGCCAACACCACAAAAAAATGGCATATAAAATTTCCATCGGAGCCGATCACGCAGGCTATTGTCTAAAAGATACGATCAAAAAACACCTGGAAAGCGCGGGCCATGTGGTGACCGATCACGGTACTCATTCTGAGGCCAGTGTAGATTACCCGGATTTTGCACACCCGGTTGCTAACGATGTTGAAAACGGCAAAGCCGACTTTGGCGTCCTTATATGCGGATCCGCAAACGGCATAAGCATGGCCGCAAATAAGCACGCTGGCATCCGTGCTGCGATTTGCTGGAGACCAGACATTGCATCTCTGGCGCGTCAACACAACAACGCGAACATAGTATCGCTTCCGGCGCGCTTCATTTCTGATGCAGATGCGAAGGCAATTGTAGATGTGTTCCTGTCAACGGCGTTTGAAGGCGGAAGGCACGCGGGCCGCGTAGATAAAATCAGCTGCTGATCTTGTTATAGATCATTGCCAATACCGCTTTTCACGGTAGGCGTGTGTATAAGTCCACCTGTCACATTGCTGCAGGTCGCATGACTGTAACACTATCTTTGTGTATACATGAAAAGACAATCCATCATACTTCTTTTGGCTGTTGCCGCACTCGTCATCACTGCCGCAATGAAAAAAGGCCCGTCGGCTCCGGGCAAATATGCAGAGACTATTCAGGCTAACGACCTTCGGAAGCACCTGACGATTCTTGCTTCTGATGAATACGAAGGAAGAGAAACCGGGGAGAAGGGCCAGAAAATGGCGGCAGTGTACATAGCCGACTTCTTTAAAACGGTTGGAATACCTGCACAGAAAGATGGCAGCTGGTATCAGCCAGTGAACCTCGTGAAGATTTCCGGCGGAACATCTACGATGCAGGTGGAAGACAAGAATAATCCGGGGCAGACTATTGGATTTACACGGGATCAGCATTATTACTACGCATCATCAACTCCGGGGGTGAACATTACTACGGATGAATATTACTTCGCAGGATACGGAATCGATGACCCGAAATATTCAGACTACGCAGAACACGATTCTACATTCTATTACAATAAAGTCCTGATCATTCTTGATGGTGAGCCTATGACTAACGGGGTCTTTACAATCAGCGGAGACGGAAAGCCGGGAAAATGGACCAAGCAGCGCAGAGCTAAACTAGAGGCCGCTAAAGCGCATCACGTAAAAGCGGTGTTCATCGTTCCGCTGGACTTCGCGAAGAGCATGGAAATGTCGAAACACATGATTGAGGGTTATTCGCTTATTGCGGACGAACCGGAACTTGGAGCAGAAGCGGCCTTGCCGGTTTTTTACCTGAGCGAAGCGGCGGCGAATACCTTAATTTCTGCTGGTGCCGAAAAGAAAACAATCGCCGAACTGAAAAGCGCAATCAACACAACGGGCAAGCCGGTTTCGTTGGCCGTGAAGACAACCGGAACCATAAACGTTACGCGCAAGGAAGAAAAGATCGCAACTGAAAATGTACTTGGATACGTTGAGGGCAGTGATCTAAAAGATCAGCTGATTGTAATTACTGCACATTATGATCACCTCGGAAAACATGATGGCCAAGTTTATAATGGCGCTGATGACGATGGATCAGGAACCGTTGCGGTGATGGAACTTGCAGAAGCATTCATGAAAGCGAAGCAGGACGGAAACGGTCCGCGCAGAAGCGTGTTGTTCATGGCGGTTACCGGCGAAGAAAAAGGCCTGCTCGGCTCGGCATGGTATACGCGTCACCCTGTTTATCCTTTGGAGAACACGATGTGCGACCTGAACATCGACATGATCGGACGCGTTGACGAAGAGCACAGCAACGACAGCAATTTCGTTTATGTAATCGGATCAGACAAAATCAGTCCCGACCTGAAGAAATCGATTGAAGCTGCGAACAAAAAATACTGCAGCCTGAAACTCGATTACAAGTTTGATGATCCGAACGATCCGAACATGTTCTATTATCGCTCCGATCATTACAACTTTGCAAAGAATGGAATTCCGGTAGCGTTTTTCTTCAATGGAGTTCATGCCGACTATCACAAGGAAACCGACGAGACGTCGAAGATCAATTTCAGCCTCATGGAAAAGCGCACGAGACTCGTATTCTACACAGCATGGGATCTTGCGAACAGAAAAAAACCTCTTGCGCGAAAAGCAGTTAAGAAATAATCATGGCGGATCTGCTTAACCGGTTTCTTGCTGATTCCGCAGCGAAAGTTGCAGATAAGCAGCATCGCGCGACGGTTCAGCACAACATCGGAAAGTATAACGAAGCGGTTGTTGGCGGAAAAGAACAATACGCGAAGCTGGAGCTTGCCCGCTCGCGCGCAGCTGGATTGCGAAACCGCGTGATTGAAAATCTCGACAAGTATCTCATTGAGTTTGAAACGAATTTTCTCAAACGCGGTGGAAAAATCATCTGGGCGGTTGATGCCGAAGAAGCGAACCGCGAGATTCTTGCATTACTGAAAGCGAAAGGTGTTTCTGAAATCGTGAAATCGAAATCGATGATCACGGAAGAAATTCACCTGAACGATGCGCTGAAGAAAGAAGGCATCAGCAGCATTGAAACCGATCTTGGCGAGTTCATTCAGCAGACCGACGGAGAAGCGCCGTATCATATTGTTACTCCCGCGATGCACAAGTCGAAGGAGGATGTTGCAAAGCTTTATTCTGATAAGCTTGGCGCACCGGCGGGAATGTCACCCGCGGAGGTAACAGAGTGGACGCGCAAACATCTGCGTGCGAAATTCCGATCAGCGGGCGCAGGAATCACGGGCGCAAATTTTCTGGTTGCGGAAACAGGCTCTGTGGCGCTTACTGAAAACGAAGGCAACGCGTGGATGGCCGTAACATCAACGAGACTGCATATTGTTGTTGCGGGAATTGAAAAAATAATTCCTTCGCTCACCGACCTCGATATTTTCTGGCCGCTGCTTGCAACTTATGGTACGGGACAAAAGATCACGGCATACAACAGTATTATTTCGGGTCCGCGCAGCAATGACAATGATGACGGCCCGGAAGAAATGGTAATTGTTCTCGTCGACAACGGCCGCACGAATGTACTTGCACAAACAGAACAGCGCCGCGCACTTGCATGCATACGATGTGGCGCGTGTCTGAACGCCTGTCCTGTTTACGAAGCCGTTGGAGGGCACACTTACAATGCCGTGTACAGCGGACCGATCGGCTCAGTGCTCATGCAGCACATGCAACCTGACGCAGGATATCGTCACCTGAGTTACGCCACAACTTCCTGCGGAAAGTGCACGGAGAATTGTCCGGTGAACATCGATCTTCACAAGCTACTTCTTTACAATCGCCGCGATAGCGCAGAGAACGCACCGACAAGTAAAACCGAAAACATGATGTGGTTTTTCTGGAAAGGCGCGATGATGAAGCGCAGCAACATGGACAAAGGCGGAGCGAAGCTGAAGAACTTTATGTTACGTCAGTTCTTCCGGAAGTCCTGGGGCGATCAAAGAGAATTGCCTGCAGTTGCACATAAGTCATTCAACCAGTTATGGCGCGAACGTAAAGGGATCAAATAGAATCACTGACACTATTCAAAGCCCGCAGCATTAGGTTACGGCTTCTTAGAGTGCTCCTAACACTACCAGCAGGGCTATGATGGCTGCAATAAGCCACAGACCGCCGAGGTATGGAGTGAAAAAGAATCCACCTCCGAAAATGCAGAGTATCAGTGTCACCCAAAACCACTTTGAGGTTCCTTCTACAAGGAATACCGCAAGTGGCGGCAGGATGATAGCCAGAATAACAAGGAGGATTAGCGCTACATCGCTATCGCCAGAAGAAGACACTGGTGCGTCACTTTCTACACGCGTTGCATCCATCTGCTGATCAACTTCTGTCCTAGTCGATTCGGTTTGAGTTGGCTCGTTAATTACTTCGTCGGAAGCGGAAGTAACCCCCGCTGTGTGCTCAACGCTGGTTCCGGTTATTATTGTCGCAGGAATTGCACGATCGGAATTTTCCTGTTCTGGTTGGGGCGCAACTTCTACAGCTACGGCCGCTTCCTGTTCAGAATGACCGGCCGTTGCTCTGTCGCTTTTATCGTTTCCAAAATCAACGTAGAAGCCTTTGTTATAATGGCGTTTCTCAATGCGCAACGTGTTGCAGGACGAAAGCCCGATCAGAGCGGCAAGGAATACGAAGAGGTAATATTTTTTCATGTGCAATGGATTTGTTTGCCGCTAAGTTCCAAAAATCATTCCAATGGTGCTATCAAATAAATCTATAACCGCGTTATCTGTGACCTCACATGATGTTGTAACTTTGACTGACCAAACATCGACCCATGCTCTCAAAGAAAATTGAAGCCGCGCTTAACCAACAGGTGGCGCTTGAAGGTAACTCTTCACAATACTATCTCGCAATGGCATCCTGGGCGGAGACGCAGGGGATGGATGGAGTTGCAACTTTTCTGTTCGGCCATTCCGATGAAGAGCGCATGCACATGCTGAAGCTGCTCCGCTTCATTAACGAGCGTGGCGGACATGCAATTGTTCCGGCGCTTGAGTTGCCGCCAAAGAAATTTAAGTCGGTACAGGCTGCGTTTGAGCTGGTATTGTCGCACGAAATTCTCGTCTCAACAGAAATCAACAAACTCGTTGAGATCTGCCTTAAGGAGCGAGACTATACTACACACAACTTCCTGCAGTGGTACGTATCGGAGCAGATTGAAGAAGAGGCGCTCGCACGCAAAGTGCTGGACAAGCTCAAACTCATCGGCGGCGAAAAGGGCGGACTGTATCTCTTCGATCGCGACCTACTCAGCATCAGGGCAAGCGGCCCCGGAGGAACCAGCACAGAAGGCGCATAAGAGTTATTCACCCGTTTCAGCATCCCGAAACGGGTTTTTTGTTGCAGTAATTAACACTGCGACCCCAAACGGTTCATTACAATTAACAGCTTTTGACGTTATGTTCATAAATGGATGCAACACTCTCAAGGTAAAACGCGTTTTATTTGAGAAATTTGAGAAACACCCGTTATGACCCGCAACGAATTTATTCAGGTGAATGATCGTCCTTGCCGCTTCAAGCTCAAATCGGGTAAGGAGTTTTTTGGAGTGATCTGGGAAAACGAAACCGAAGGCGAAACCTCTTACTATTTCGCAACAATGGGTGAGCGTTTCCAGGTTCGTACACCAAACAATTTCGGTGTGCGTGTCGATCTTGAAGACATTGTTGGCGCCGAGATGATCAACAGCTCACTCGTAGGTTAATTTCATTGGTTTTCGCGGACAGTCGTATATTGATGGACAAATTCCGTCCATGAATTTCTATGTTACGTGTCCGTGGTGTAAATCACAATTCCGCAATTCTTACGTTTCAAACTGCGCCAACTGCGGTGGAGCATTGCCCATTGCAGAAGGAGGAGGTCCGGGCCCTGCGCCACCACCGGCACCGCGCGCGCTTTCGAAAGAGTACATCAAAAGCGTAAAGTATACGAGCAACGTGTACACCATCATCGGAATCATATTCACGATCCCATTTTTCTGGACAATCATTTTTCCGATTATCGGAATCATTCTCTGGAAAAAAGGACTGCGCGACGCGAAAGCAGAATTGATCCCGCTTGAATTCGGTGCACACACCAAAGGAGAAATCACTGCGATCACTACCGACTTTTCCAAAAAGATCAATGGAAGAAGTCCGAAAGTTCTCGAATTCGCTTTCATGGCTAACGGTCAAAAGCAGATTGGAACCGTTCCGAATATCATGGATCCGATTGAGCACTGGAAACGTGCGGGCGATCAGATCTGGGTAGTTTACCTGCAGGATAATCCTCAGTTCAGCAGTGCATGGCCTCCAATGAAATGATGAATGCTTAGCGCGTTTACGGGGCTACAGTGGAGCTGGCTGAGCGCAGGAGTGTTGTTGCTCATCAGCGCCGCGATCGTTTATCTGCGTGGCAATACAAAGCTTTCTGTTGTGCTTCTTACAGTGGGCGCATGCGTGCTGCGATTGCTCATGATCAACACTGATCCGTTTCTGTACGAGTGGGATGAACAATTCCATGCACTCGTTGCGCAACATCTTGCAGTCAATCCCGGGACGCCAACATTGTATGATGATCCGCAATTGCCGGTAGACATTACGCGCTGGGCACACAATCACATCTGGCTGCACAAGCCGCCGTTGTTTCTATGGCTGATTGCGCTCTCGGTAAAAATTTTCGGGGCAACTCCTTTCGCCGTGAAGCTGCCTTCGGTGATTTTGTCATCGCTGATGATTCCGGTGTTGTATTCAATCGTGCGACGAATCAGCACCGAGCGCGCAGGATTTATTGCAGCGCTTCTGCTTGCAGCACACTCTTACTCCATTCAGCTCATCAGCGGATTCCGCAACACCGATCACAACGATGTAATTTTCGCTGCGTTCGTTCTTTTTTCTGTCTGGGCGTGGATAAAATATACCGACACAAAACGCAAGCGGGACGCCATCGTGGTCGGATTGTTTGTAGGCTGTGCAGTACTTGTGAAATGGATGCCCGGCATGCTGGCGTTTATTCCCTGGGGACTTTGGATGCTGCAGAAAATCAATCGCAAAGACAAAGTGAAGTGGTTGCATTTCTCCTTGGGGCTTCTTGCAATGATTGTACTTGTGTTGCCTTGGTACATTCATATATACTCTGCTTTTCCCGCTGAAGCGAAATATGAAATGAACTACAACATGTTGCACTTCACGATGGCAATGGAAGGTCATGGAGGTCCGTGGTATTATCATTTCGGTGAGATCCGCGAACTGATGGGATGGACGCTCGCCATTTTATCTGTGCCGGGATTGCTTCTGTTCGCCGTACAAGACACACGCCAGCGTCGAGCACTGTACATCGCGATTTCGATTTTGTTCTTCTTCGTATTTTATGCTGCAGCAGAAACAAAAATGCCGCTGTTCATGTTGCCGATAATTCCTTTTCTCCTTGCAGGAATTGCAGTGGTCGTCGACAAGAGCATCGAAGCAGTCACGCGCAGCAAAGCGGTTGTCGGGATTTCCTTATGCATCATTTTTCTTTTCACGCTGGATATTCCGGGAATGATTACGAACCACAGTTCGCTTTCTGAACTCGCATGGTATCGCGACGAAAAATTGGCTGTGCGAAATAAGGCGAAGTTCTATCTGGAACAGAGAGCATCGCAACCCGATTCAGATAAACGCACAGTCTTGTTTAATTTCCCGGAGAACGAACGTGCATCATTCATGTTTTACACAGGGGATATCGCGTACACAGAAACACCATCGCTGGACACGATACACGCCATTCAGGCAAAGGGATTTATTGTCGGCGTGTACGAAACCAAAACCATGCCGGCGGAATACAGAAGCGATTCTACAATCCGCTTGTACTTTGGACACTTAGCTCAGTAAGTTCCTTAAAGTCGAATTGGTGTACATCGAACAGGTGCGATGTGTGCACATTGGACAGCGCAGTAAGCATTGTCTCTTTCCGGTTCGGATATTTTTCTTCCCACTCGGCCATCATTTTCTTCATCACTTTGCGCTGCATGTTTTCCTGGGAGCCGCAAAGGTTGCACGGAATAATCGGAAACTGTTTTTCTTGTGCATATGCCGCGATGTCTTCCTCTTTACAGAACGCCAGCGGACGTATTACTACATTTCGCGAATCATCCGTTTTGAATTTCGCCGGCATGGCCTCGAGTTTCCCGGCGAAGAACAGATTCAGGAAAAATGTTTCCAGTACATCTTCACGGTGATGACCAAGCGCAATTTTTGTCACGCCCATTTCTTCCGCGGCATCGTAAAGTATTCCGCGACGCAAACGCGAACATAACGTACACATGGTTTTTCCGGCCGGAGTTTTTTCTGTCACCACAGAATAGGTGTCGCGCTCAATAATGCGGAACGGAACATTCTTCGCTGTGAGATATTCCGGAAGAATGTGTTCAGGGAAATCGGGTTGCTTCTGATCCAGATTCACCGCAACGATTTCGAATGAATTATCCATCGCCCGCTGCATGTGCAGAATCATGTCGAGCATGGTGTAACTGTCTTTTCCTCCGGAGAGGCAGACCATTACTTTATCGCCCGGCACGATGAGCTGGAATTTTTCCTGCACTTCCCAAACAGCCTTGCGCAGGCGTTTTTGGAGGAGTTCGGATTCGCTGTGAATTGGCATCGACGCAAAGGTAATACAGGACGAGCAGTTCACGGTTGCCGTATTTGTCACTTCGAGCGCAGTCGAGAAGTAGACAAATATGGGTTGTTGAGTTCTCGACTGCGCTCGAACTGACAACCGGCATGCCCCAATCCGTATCAAACAATCGCTCGCTTGTGACAATCCATCGAATCTTCGCACCTCCACTATTATTACCCCGTTAGATTTGTTAAACCAAATCCTGGCAGATATGAAATTCATCCGAACAATTCTTCTTGTGGCGTTCGCGACTCTGGTTATTACTGGTTGTCGTAAAGACAAGATCGACAATGGCCCATTCGCTATTGAAGCGAAAGATTTTCTTTCGTCGAGAAAATACGAGAAGCTTGAGATCGAAGTGTGTTATGTCGACGGACATGGCCCTGCGCAATCTTCGCTCGACAACCTCAAAGCATTTCTTGAAGCAAGACTGAACAAGCCGGGCGGAATTACTTTCACGCATAAAAGCATTGCTTCTCCTGGAAAAGCAAGCTACGATCTTGATGCGCTCCAGAAAATAGAAAAGGATCACCGCAGCGAGTACTCTAAGAACAACAAGCTGGTAGCATTTATCTTTTTCGCAGACGCACCTTATTCTGCCGGCGATGTGCTTGGTCTTGCTTACGGAACTACATCTTGTGCAATTTTTGAAAAAACAGTGATGGATAATTCCGGTGGAATCGGCCAGCCAACAAAAACAGTTTTAGAAACAACAGTTCTTGAGCACGAATACGGTCACCTCATGGGACTTGTTGATAACGGATCAGACATGGTTACTGCACACTCTGCAGACGGCCATCATTGCGATAACAGCGATTGTCTAATGTACTATGCAGTGGAAACGCTCGACTTTATCGGTAATCTCGCGGGTGGCGAAATTCCGGAGCTCGACGCCCACTGCATATCGGATCTGCAGGCGAACGGAGGAAAATAACATTCCCACTCGTCTTCTATATATGCCCCCTAACTGCGAGAGGTTAGGGGGCTCCTTTTTTAGTGGTGTCGGGATCCCAATCCCGACACGCGAAGCCTATTTGTTGGCACCAACAGGCAATGGAGTAAGTGGCAACTCACCTTTTCCCTTCAGCAACATGAACCGTTGTTGTGAATTATCTATCATGTAAAAAGTGTCCCCCTTCCCGGTGAACACAAAACCTGCAGTTGTGGTGTAATTTGATTTGAGAATAAGTTTGTCGGTGAGTTCGTAGGTATATGGAGGCGGGCCCTGAATGATTGTAGTTTTCATTGCAACCTGCTTTTGATTATCCCAGCCATACGTAACGCCACCCGTTATTGTAATTGGGGCAACAGAGTCGCGATCGTTTATGTCGTAGTATTGATGCATCGCCTGATTTCCGCTCATATTTACAACCACATTTTCAGAGCACGCTTTTGTTGAATCTATCCGTTGGCCATCTACAGCAGGCCCGCTAATCGCTTTAATGAGCGAATCAGCGCAGGAGTCTACGCTTTCAGAATCAGCTAGAGGAATAACATCCATGGATTGTCCTTCAGTATCATATCTCGGAGGATCAATATGTCGCGTAACATACTTGTAAACTGCAAACGCAACAACCAGCACCGCAACAGTCGCCGTTATAGCCACCCACCATTTTTTCAGAAACGATTTTCCATTCACCGAAGGTTTGTACTTGACAACTTCTCCCGTAGGAATTCCTGAAATCGCGGCCGCAATGGTTTGTTTCATGACGCCCCTTCCTTGTGATTTCATTCCGCCGAGCATGCCCTTCAACCAATCGTGTTCAGCCCGCAATTCTTCATTGGCATTCATCTTCGATTCGAACGCACTTCTCTCCTGTTCATTCATTGCAGAATGAAAATACCGGTCCAGCTGGTCGTATGTTGCTTCGTCAATCATTCTGAGCAGTTGTTGCGTAAAGTGCTTTCAGCTTCTGAATGCATTTGTATTTCTGCGCCTTCGCGTTGTCGGCATTCGTGTAATTCAGATCAACTGCTATTTCTTCCATTGACTTCTTGAAGTAATAAAACAGCAGCAAAAGTTTTCTGCATCCAACGCCAAG
>CAYUTR010000098.1:0-13933 GCA_964447465.1 uncultured Chryseobacterium sp. | reverse complement strand
TGTTTCGCTCGCACCTTCTCCTACTTCAGTACAGTCGCACACCAACGTTTTGTGTAACGGTGGCAGCACAGGAAGTGCAACGATCACAGCCTCACCTGTGGCACTTTACACGTATACATGGAGTCCGAATGTAGGTGGTACAGCCACGGTGAATAATCTTCCTGCCGGTGTGTATACCGTCACGGCCACCAACAGCGGCGGCTGTTCAACCACGCAGACAATTACGATTACGCAACCTCCTACTGCGCTGTCTGCAACTCAAACGCAAACCAATCTTGTGTGCAACGGTGTCAATAACGGACAGGCATCAGTTACACCTTCAGGAGGAACGCCGGGTTACACCTATGCGTGGACACCGTCGGGTGGAAATGCGTCAACTGCAACAGGATTATCTGCACAGTCATACACGTGTACAATCACCGATCTGAATGGATGTACAAATCAGCAAATGTTCACGCTGACTGCACCAAGTGCAATTACGCTTGCAACTTCTTCGACTCCATCAACGTGTGGTTCGCCAAACGGATCTGCAACTGTTGTTCCTGCAGGTGGAACGGGCGCATACACTTACACGTGGACACCATCGGGTGGAACCGCAGCAACTGAATCAAATCTTACGGGTGGAACATATGTTGTTACTGTGACAGACGCAAACGGCTGTACGAACCAGGCAACAGTGAATGTTGTTGGAGCGAGCACACCCTCAGCTACAATTACCGGTTCAACAAATATTCTTTGCAACGGAAACACAACCGGCGATGCAACGGTTACGGGTAGCGGAGGCAGCGGACCTTACACGTATGCATGGACACCTTCCGGAGGAAATGCAGCAACAGCATCCAATCTTGGCGCAGGAAGTTATACGGTTACAGTGACTGATGCGAACAATTGTACTACCACTGCATCTGTAACCCTTACTGAACCTCCGGTGCTTACTTCTGTAATAGCAGGAACAGATATTTTATGTAACGGAGTTCCAACAGGCAGTGCTACAATTACTCCAGCAGGCGGTGCCGGTGGAAATATTTTCGTGTGGACTCCTTCCGGAGGAAATGCAGCAATTGCAAGCGGACTTTCTGCTCAGTCGTACACGTGCACAGTTACTGATGCGAATGGTTGCACTACAGCTCAATCGATCACACTCACAGAACCGCCACTGCTCACAACTACATTCGCGCAGGTTGATGAATTATGCAGCGGTGCCAATAACGGCTCTGCAACTGTAACACCGGCAGGTGGAGCGGGTGGATATACTTACACCTGGGCTCCTTCAGGCGGAAACGCTTCAACAGCATCAAGCCTTTTCGCAGGACAATACACATGTACAATTACAGATGCGAATGGTTGCACAATCACGCAGTCGTTCAACATCACCGAACCACAAACAGTTGTTCTTGTTACCGGTCCCATAACAAACGTTGATTGTTTCGGAGCGGCAACAGGTGCAGCGAGTGTGAACCAATCGGGAGGAACAGGTCCGTTCGTGTATACATGGTCGCCAAACGTATCAGCAACAAACAGTGCTTCGGCTATTCTCGCTGGTAATTACAGTGTCACAGTTACGGATGCAAACGGCTGCACAGCATCTATAGGAGTTACAGTTACAGAACCACCGTTGCTCTCTGTACAAGCAAGTGCAGCGCCGAATACAATTTGTTCAGGTGCAACTGTGAATCTTTCCGCGAATGGCGGAGGTGGCGTTCAGCCTTATCAATTCGGTTGGATGCCTGGACCAATGGTTGGTGCGAATCAAACTGTTACTCCAACTGCAACTACAACTTATTCTGTTGGCATTACTGATGCGAATGGTTGCACAGCAAGCACAACAACAAACGTAACGGTGAATCCTGTTCCGGTTGCTGTGGTTACGAGTGATATTACTTCAGGATGTACACCTGTGTGTATCAACTTCAGCGACAACTCTACTGTTGCAGCGCCGGGAGTCATTACCGCATGGGAGTGGGATTTCGGTGATGGAAGTCCGCTCGATAACACACAGAATCCACAACACTGCTACACGATTCCGGGACAGTACACTGTGATTCTCACAGTGAAAACGGCAGATGGTTGCGTGCACACGATCACAATGACGAACTACATCAATGCTTGGATAGTTCCGATTGCGGACTTCACAGCGAGCCCGCAGCCAACAACGATTTTCAATCCGGAAATATTCTTCACTGATCTTTCTGTGAATGCAACACAATGGCAGTGGAGTTTCGGTGATGTGTTTGGTTCCAGTTCAACACTGCAGAATCCATCGTTCACTTATCTCGAGCCTAATTGTTATGTCGTCCAGCTGGATGTTGCCACTTCAAACGGATGTACGGATACCGATACGTTGAGTGTTTGTCTCGACGGCGACGTTGCGATTTACGTTCCGAACGCATTCACTCCAAACGGAAACGGAACCAACGAAGTTTTCATTCCACAGTGTTACGGCATCGACCCGATGAAATATCAATTCTGGGTTTTCGATCGCTGGGGCAACGAAATCTTCACCACTACCAACATCAACGAAGGTTGGGACGGAACAATCGGCGGCAACAAGTGTCAGATTGATACGTATGTGTGGAGAGTGTATGCGTGGGATATACTCGGTAATCCGCATAAATTGGTGGGTGGATTTAGCCTTATCCGCTAATTCTGATTTTAGGTGGTTTGCGGCGCTTGCCGCAGACATCGCTCCGTCGCCTCATCGTCGCGTTAACCTGCCACTGGCACAACTGAAAAATTGCTGAAAATTCTCCTCTGAGCGTATGCTCTAATGTTCTATATTAGAGACGCAAACCACCAGTCTTGCAATGCCCCCTTTCCGTAGAATTTAAACGCTTTACGGGATCAACGTTGCAAAAATGAACACGAACTTACCTTTATTCATGATGAAAAAATTACTTTTCAGTTTCTCGCTGTGCCTGATCAGCAGCACAATTCTGAATTCACAAAACGTTGTTCTCTTCACTGAAGATTTTCAGTTAGGCTCAGGAGCCTGGACATTGAACAGTGGTGGTCCCGGCTCAAACACCGGAACGAACCAGTGGATCATGAATAACAACTACACGGGTGCACCAACGTACAACGACACGTACTCGCAAGACAGTACCTACAGCGGTACAATCGGTTTTGCTCCGTTCAGTAACAACCTGCACATTCATGATCAGCCTTCCGGAATCACGAATGCAAACTATGAACCAACGGCAGCGTCGGATCAGTTCGCATTCCAGACAAGCGGAATCTGTACACAGGGTGTTGACTCTGTTCACTTCAGCTTTTTCTACCTGTGTCAGGGTTCTGCTACAGCGTACGGACAGGTTTACTACAGTGCAAACGGTGGTCCCTGGTTGCCAATCGGACAGGCACAATACAACAACAGATACAAGTGGCAGTTCGAGGATATTTACAGTCCGCTCTTCTCTGATCTGAACGATTTACGTTTCGGATTCCGTTGGCAGAACGATAATGGCACTTCGGCTGACTCCGTTTCATTCGCAGTAGATGATATCATCTGCGTTGGTGAACAAAGTGGTACTGCAACAATTATTGTTGACAGCGTTTCTCCAAATCCAGTTTGTCAGGGAGGTTTCCTATTGATCTACTGGCACCTTACTGATACGCTTTGCGATGGTACCTATGCAATCGACCTTTCAGGTCCAACCGGAATTTTCAATACCGCTAACACCTGGGTAGCGAATATCAACAACCCACAGATGAGTGGTGTGTTTGCAATTATTCTTCCGATGTCTTCCGGACCGGGCACCTGCTACAAGATCAGGATACGACGAACGAGTCCGCCACCAACGTTTACGGGAATAGCCTCGGCCTGTTTCACTATAATACAATGCCCTAACGTTATTACCACTTTGCAACCCGTCGTCACGATGGATACCAATGCGGTGTGCGTAGGTAGTGCCATTGATGTTCCGTTCTATTCTACAGGCGTATACGGTGGTGGTAATATTTATACAGCACAACTTTCCGATTCGAACGGAGTGTGGACTGCACCAACGAACTTCGGAACGAATCCAACCAATGCAACATATGATCCTGCTTTAGGATCTCCTCCAGGAAACGTTTCTGGACTTGTTCCACTGGTTCCTGCAGGTTGCGGTTACTACATCCGTATTGTTTCTTCGAATCCGCCAACAATTGGTGCGCCGTGGGGTCCATTCTGTATTCAGTGGTGCGACATCACTACCAATAACAATCAGGATCTTGATTTCTGCGTAACGGATTGTGCAGTCGCGCCGCAAGGAGCCGATTCGCTCATCGACGTCGACGTGAATACTTACAATACGAACCAGGTCTATCCTCCGGGAAATATTTTCCAAACGCAGCTCAAGAGCAGTATGACATTCGCACAGATCGGACCTAACGGAATATTAGGCCAGACTCCTGCGACGGGTGATACAACACTCCTTGTTCACGTTCCATGTAAGGATAGTTTACCGATCTATGGAATTCCACGCGGTATGAACTACATGCGTGTTGTGGCAAGTTCTTCAACGTATCCTGATAGTGCACTCGGAAGTTTGATCCGCGTAACCATTGGTGCGCCGAATTCAACTCCTCCGACAATCACGTCATACGATTACAACACATTCGTGCCAACAGATACATTCTGCGTAGGTGATATTGCAGCAATCTACTTTGCGCCTTACGTATATTCCGATATGTCGACTTATTTGTGGACCTGTACAGGAATCAACGGAGGCAATCCATTTGTTTCTCCTTCCGGTGCGAATTCGAATTCACTCTACGTTCAGTTCAACGGACAAGGAACATTTACTGTTACCGTACAGGAAACAAATTACGGTTGCCCGGGACCTTGGTCGACTCCACACATAATCGTAGTCCTCGCTCCGCCAAGTGTTCTCGTAACCGGTCCGCACTTCGTGTGTGAAGGTGACACGAATACTTACCAGACGTTGTTCCTCAACAGTACATACTACAACTGGACTGCACCGGGTGGACTGGTTGTGGACACTGCCAACAACACAGTTGACATTTCATGGGTGAATCCGGGTAATTACTCGATTACAATGAACGCAATCAACATGTGCGGATCATCGAATACGACGTACACGATTACTGTGAATCCATATCCTGCTGCAGTGGCCGGAAATGATACAGTGATATGTGCAAGCAGTCCGGTAACGTTTACTACTCCGCCGGGCCCTGGCTATACGTTCAACTGGTTGAATGGTACAACCAACATCGGCACTACGAACAGTGTTACGGTGACGCCTACGGTTACCACAACGTACTATATCAGCGTATCGATCATTGGTGGTTGCGTCAGTTACGATACAGTTACAGTTTTTGTGAATTCACTTGCCGACACAATCGCCGTCACGAATGCCGGTTGCGCAGGAAATGACGGAACAGCTACAGCTACACCAACAGGAGGAACACCACCTTACACGTACCTGTGGAGCAATGGGGCAACAACACCGCTTATTGCAGGACTTACTCCTGGAACATACTGGTGTGTAATCACGGAAGCAAACGGATGTACATACAGTGCATCTGCAGTTGTGACTGGCATTACGAACCTTGCGCCTGATGCAGGAGTTTCTGTGACCATAATACAGGGCGATCAAACGATGCTCAACGGAAGCGGCGGAACATACTACGCCTGGTCTCCTTCGGGATCATTGAGTTGTGTGAACTGTCCTAACCCGATTGCTACACCTACAGTAACTACAACATACACGCTCACTGTTTCCGATTCACTCGGTTGTACGCAAATTGATACGGTGACCATCTTCGTAGAAGTATTCTGCGGAGAGGTCTTTGTACCGAATGCGTTCTCGCCAAATGGTGACGGACAGAACGATGTGCTGTATGTACGTGGTCCGTGTATCGAAACTGTTGAGTTCAGTGTCTACAACCGTTGGGGTGAATTGGTGTTCCGCACTATGGACCCTACAGTTGGTTGGGATGGCATCTGGCGCGGTGTAGCATGCGAGAATGCAGTGTTCACTTATACTGTGAAGGGCATGACCATCGACCAGACCGAGATAAGTCTTAAAGGAAACGTATCACTTATTAAATAGTCCTTCGACTACGCTCAGGATGACAAATTATTTGACGATGAAAACGATGAGATTATTTATTACTGCTGCTGCCATTGCAGCTCTGCCACTGATTTCAGTTGCGCAGGATATTCACTTCTCACAGCTCACGCAAAGTCCGCTGCTGCTGAATCCTGCAAATGCTGGTTTCACGCACGATCTATGCGCTATTGTGAATTACAAAGATCAGTGGAGAAGTGTAACTGCTAATCCGTTCAAAACATTCAACGTGAGTGTTGATGCCGGTTTTATGAAGAATAAAAAAGGCAGCAAGATGGGTGTCGGTATTGATGTTTTCTCGGATAAAGCGGGAGACGGAAAAATGGGCACAACAACCGGACAGCTTCATCTGGCAGGTATCATTGCACTGAACGATAACAGTTTTATGTCTGTTGGATTGTACGGCGGATTCGGTCAGCGCAGTTTGAGTTACGACAAGTTGTATTGGGATAATCAATACATCATGGGTCAGCTCGACCTTACTGCTCCTTCGTTTGAACCTACAACATTTGCGAACAAGTCGTACGCAGATGTTGGCGCAGGATTGGCGTGGACTTACGGAACAGGTAACAACACCATCAGTTCAAACGACGCATGGAATGTTACCCTTGGATTCTCTGCACAGCACTTGAATACCCCGGTGTACACTTACTATGGCAATAGCGATATGCGTTTGCCAATGAAAATTATTGCGCACGGAAATGGTGAAATCGGCATTAAGAATTACAGTCTTGTACTGGAGCCTGGCTACATCGTAATGTTTCAGGGTGGTCACCACGAAATCAACGCGGGATTACTCGTCAAGTATTGGTTGCAGGAAGCTTCGGTTTATACCGGAAGAAAGAAGCCGGCAGCATTTGTACTTGGTGGTTACTACCGTTTCGCAGATGCGCTGAACATTGTTGCAGGATATGAAATGTATCCGTTCCGTTTGGGTCTCAGCTACGACGTGAATCTTTCAAGTCTTACAGGAGCAAGCCAGGCGCGCGGTGGAGTAGAAATTTCTCTGCGATTCATGCTGGTAGATGACGGCAAGAGCAAGAACAAGTCGTTCTTTAATTAGACGCTCCCGTTTGATAATCGAATGATATAACGCAATAAAAAAGACCACGATACACGTGGTCTTTTTTATTGCGTTACATCCAGACGCTATTCTAGTTAGACCCGTACAATCCCATTTTGTTGCCTTCAGAATCCATGAAATGCACAAAATAACCTGGTTTACCATCGATATAGGTGTTGGGAATCAACCCTGAATTCGCATCCAGTTTTTTCGTGATGAGTGTTTTCTTCACGAGAATTTTTCCGCCGTTGTTTTCGATATTCTCCACAAGGGTTTCAAACCGGCCCGTGGCATCAAAAAACAGAACACAGCCTTGTGCCTCTGCCGGCTTGTCCTTCACTTCTACCAGCGCGCCGTTTATCGGGCGATTTCCTTTTGCGTCGGTCTGGAAAACGGCATGCGGAATGTTGTTGAGACTTTCGAAGAAAAATCCAAAGTTGAACACGCGGGTGTAAAAATCAGCGGCGCGTTGAACGTTACGAGCGGGGATCTGGATCCAGACGAGTGAAGAGTGATTCATGACGGGAAATTACGAAAAGTTTCCTGTTACCAGTTTCCTGTTAGTTCTGTGTCCCGAGGTAGACAAATCGTCTATAACACTTAAGGGGTGAAATAGATACAGTCGAAAATAATCGCGTATACACAGCGTTTGTATTTCAGCGGTCATTGAATGTAAATCCACAACTTAACCCAAATCACATGAAAAGGCTGATTCACGTTTGCGTGATTGCTGTCCTGGGCACTGCCCTCGCCTCCTTCACATTGATCGACAAGACACTAACACTCGACGAAGCCATTGCACAAGGGAAAGTGCAGGCAACCATGCCACCGTTCGGGGAGACCGGCTATACACTAGGACTTCGTGTAAACGTAAAAAACATTTCCGGGAAAACCCTGAAGCTTATCATGCCCAATGGAACCATTTTTATTCCGGATGATGGTGGAGCACAAACCCTCACCACAAATAGCGACGAAGTATTCGCACTAAACGCTGGACAGGAAAAACAAATTATCCGCAAAGGGTTTTGTACTGAGCTCCACGATCATGGCTCGAAAGCGGAATCCACATTTCAGCTAGGAATCACGAAGAATGAAAAGTTGCGGAACATTCTCGGCTTTATGGATTCGCTCAAGATAAACGATCAGGACATCGTTCAACATGCAATCTGGAGCGTGACGGATAACAATCCGATCGGTTACATAGGACTCGCCGACACTGTCAAACAACGTTTGTTGCGTGAACGTCTGTGCGCACTCACCGGTCAGAAGATGCCGTGGTACGAAACCGAAGCGGAAATCGAGCAAACACCGGAACTGGAATTTGTAATCGTCTCGAAAACAATTGAAGGTGAACTTTCTTTTTACTCGAAAGATGCAGTGAACATGCAAGGTTTTGTCAAAGACAGTACAGGTGCAATCGTGTGGACTAATCCCAATAAGATTGTCGGTCCGCATGGCAACGTAACCTTCTGGTACAAACTCACGGTTGAAGGTTGGGATCCGGGAAAGTATCGTGTGGTGTATATCGATCGCGGGAAAGAAATCATCAATCAGGAATTTGAGTTGTAGAGCAGATACGTATTAATACGTACAGCGTTCGGTATAGAAGTTGTAGTTCAATGTTTAACTTCACAAGATGAACATGAAATCCTGACGTTTACAGTCAGGATTCACGAATTCAAATCAGAAACAATATCGTATGAGTAAAATACTTCTCAACTTCTGCTTGATTGCAGTGTTTGGCATTGCATATGCATCGTTCAGCTTTGCTGATAACGCTGTTACTCTCGAGCAGGCCATAAACCATGGACAGGTCGAAGTAAAGATTCTGCCGTTTGGTAAAGATGGATGGAACGCGATCCAGCTGAAAGTGAAGAACATTTCCGGTGCGAAGGTTAAGATCGTGATGCCGAAAGGAACGTTGTTTGTTCCGGATGCGACTGATGAACAAACGCTGATCACAGGTGGAGACGAAATATTTGTGCTCAATGCCGGACAGGAAAAAATAATCGCGCGCAAAGGATTCTGCACAGAGCTGCACGATCACGGTTCGAAGGAAGCTTCAACGTTCACACTTGGTCTTTCCGGAAATCAGAAATTGATGAACGTTATCAGTTACATGGATTCACTCGGTATCCAGGACAAGGAAATGATTCAACATGCCGTATGGTGCATTACAAACAACAATCCGGTTGGCTATATTGAAAGTGATGAAGACACAGCACGCGAGCGTCTTCTACGTCAACGTGTTTGTTCACTGACCAATCAGACGATGCCGTGGTACGATACCGAATCGAATATTGTCATCACACCCGAACAGGAATTCGTAATCGTGGCGAAGGAAGTGACTGGGGAAATTGTGATTAACTCCGATGTTCCGATCACGTTGCAAGGTCAGGTAAAAGACGCGACCGGGAAAGTTCTGTTCACGAATCCGAATCAATCGCACGCACCCGATGGAGAAACTACTTTCGACTATGTGTTACATGTGGAAGGTTGGGCGAAAGGAACGTACTATGTTGTGTACACGTGCAACGGGAAAGAGGTAATTAATCAGCCGTTTGAGATTTGATATTGCACGTTTTCTCCACGAGCAGAACGCCAAATATCCAATGCCCAATAACAATAAAAAACCCGGACACTTTTCAGCATCCGGGTTTTTCATGTGTGCGATATTTATGACTTAATAATCAAGCGTGTTGTAACTTCATTCGTAACCGTATTTGTTACGCGCAAAGTGTATGAACCATTGTCATAATTTTTCATGTCGATCTGGTTGCTTGCATTAGCGTTCTGGAAACTGTTTACGAGTCGTCCTGCTGCGTCGTAAATTTCATACTGCATATTGTCGTTAGCAGGATTTACGATAGTAACGTTTATAATATCCGTCGTAGGATTCGGATAAACGTCTGATGGATTTTCTATAGTTGCAACCGGAACTCCAAGCGGAGCGTTATTGTCGGCTACGGCGAACGGCCCACCACTGGTCAAACCTATTCTTTCTACCTCGTAGGTATTATCGGCACCTGCCGCCGCTGCAGCGGATGTGTACGAATCCCACATATTGCCGTTGTTGTAATGTTTTATGAATGACTGTGTACGATCAAAACCATTCACCTCATCTGCAACAACCCAGCCTGCACGAAGATCCATGTTCATCGGCATTGCTGAATCACCTGTGATAACCCAGGTTTTGTTGACCACAGACATTGTAGTTGCTACGTTGGTTCCGGTTGTTCCGTCTTCGAACACACCATCACGAACATGCACTTCAAAAAATCCGTTAGGTGCAGGTAATTGCTGTTTGATTTGTACTGGCGCATATGCAGTGGTAGTCCCTACCGGAAATACCGACCACATTGTTGAATTAGACTGAACACCCATTCTTAAACCGCCACTACCTGAGGTTTGCACGTAGCGCGTGTCGCTGTAATTAATTACAGCACCTGGTCCAACAACATGCAGTGTTGCTGCACCCGGACTGATTTTTCCTCCGTTCAAGATGAGGTAGCGAATTACGACTGCGTTGTCAGCAAGCATAAGAACACTTCCCGGCGGCAGGTCAATCACGAGATCTTGTACTCCCCATCCGGAACCAACACCCATGCGCACTGAATCGTTTACCGATGTTGCCATTGAAAATGTCATGTTGGACAAAAAAGATGAGTAGATCAATGAATTACTGCACGACTGATAAAAGTCCCCATCGAACCGGATATCAAATGTGTCCAGCGAAAGAATTCCATTTGTTAGTGAGAAGTTTCCGGGAATCGCTACATCCTGCGACAGAGTAATGATACTGCCCTGAGTCCAGAGATAAAGCGAGAGATCAGTCAAACCAGATCCACTCAACTCAGCACCGCTGGTACGTGAGTCGCCAATATACTCTACATTATAACTCTGTGTTCCATTGAACGAACCGTCAATATCAAGACCACCTTGTACAACGCTGATCATGCTGCCTGCACCCATCGCAAGTGATGCACCAGGAGCAACAGAAAGTTGTCCTTCCTCTAAGTGCAATTGGTTTGTAACCGTCATATCGCCCATAAGATAAACTGTATGCGTGTCGCGCGCGATAGTCAATTCATCAAGCGTTGAATTAACTGCGAACGCTAATCCTGCGGTGAGTGCGCCGCCACTTCCAGCTATTTCCATATCTGCTAATCCGTCGCTTTCAAAAATTGCACCCGAATTGCGCGTAAGGTCACCGAAAAGGCGTAAGCGATTTCCATTCAGTACAACATGGCCTGCAGTCATATCGAGGTCACCATTTACAGTTAGTTGTGCATTCATCGTGAGGTCTTCGCTGTTGCTATTCAACATTACGTGCACATCGTTCACACTAGACGAATTAATTTCTTCGGCGGTGAACTTGGTCGCACCAACATACCAGATATCATAGGGTGCGCCGGTAACAAACGTTCCTCCGCCGTTAGTCAGTACACCGCCATTTACACGTATGTTTGAATTGCCCATCATCTGCAAAACTCCTCCGGCATTGATCACCACACTACCAGCTTCCAGATCCAACGAATCGTTTATCGCGAGTTGCGAAACGACTGAAACAGTTGAGCCTGCATTACGGAAGACATCCACCGTGATTGGTCCAGTGAAAGTATAGATCGCGGTTGCTGAGCTCAACGTGAGTTTGCGCACATCTGCCGCACCAGCTCCGTTGATCGTTCCATTTATGATTTCCAGGTCCTCGTTAGTTGTGCTGATTAACGAACCTGATACGATAAATGAATTTAGGAGTCCGTTAAACTGAACATCTACGTCCATGTCAACAGTAATCCCGCTAGGAATAATAATATCTGCGTTTGAAACAGAAGATCCGGGTCCGATTCCACCCCACGTGGCAGCGCTGCTCCATGAACCTGAGGTCACGGCCGTAAACGCGCTGAGGCTTGTTGATCCAGTCAACAGTCCTCCCACAATCGCTAAGCTGAGTATGATTTTTTTCATAGTGTTTGTTATTTGTGTTGTTATGAGTTTGTTTTTGATGAGTAATACAATTTTATGCCACGGTGTTAAAGAGTTCCAATTACCTGAAATTGCGCGTTTTACTTCTTTCGATACGATTGCTATTTGTGCGGATGATAGAACAGATTGGGGAATCGCATACACAATAAATTCTGAAATTTTCTCATTCTGTGATTCGGAAATTCCGTGTGTGCGAACGTTGGTTTCTATGCATTCCATCAGTTAAATCTGCGGAGACATACCAATAGAGTAGTTACACCATTCAACGCAGTGCTTACAACATTCCCTTGCGTGTAGAATCACCTGTATGCTTCACGGTTTCGCAATCAGTGAATACGGAATCACAGAATTTCTTATCTTAGTGATGCACCCATGAGTAACACACTGCAACATCCAGGAAAAGAGGTACGCAGTTCATCAGCTTCAGGCGATCAGAAAATGCTCGCCCAGCTTTATGATGAACATGCGGCGGTTATATTGGGATTCCTTGAAAAGCTTTCTGACGATAAGGACAAGGCCGAAGAATTGCTGCAAGCCGTGTTTCTGGCCCTGCCCGCACAGCTCCATGAATTTGATGCGCAGAAAGGCCGATTCGTTGTATGGCTACTCAAACTCGCCCGGACAATAGCCGGTCAGCCTTCAGAAAGTGCTGACTTTAAGACGAACGGAGAGAATCTGGCGATGAATACTCCAATCCGTGATGAGTCTGTTAACGTACATTCTCCCAATACCAGTAACGCACCGGTAAGCAATCAAAGCCGTTCGTTAACGGTTGGAAAAGAAAAATCGGTGGTTGAGTTGCTTTATGTCAAAGGCTTTAATTTTGCACAGGCCGCTGCCGAACTAGGTGTTGAAGAAAGTACAATACGTTCACTGGTGAGAACTGAATTAAAAAAGTACCGTCGCCCCTGATTAAATGAAAGTCTCTGAATACATAGCATCAGGCATCCTTGAACTTTACGTGATGGGAAACATCACTGCGGAGGAATCTGTGGAGGTGGAAAAGATGATAGTGCTTCATCCTGAAGTGCAGGAGGAAGTTAGCGCGATTGAATTATCTCTGGAAAATTACGCGCTTGCAAACGCTGTTCAGCCTCACGCTACAGTAAAACCTTTGCTGCTTGCGACGATCGATTATATGCAGCGTCTTGGTAGTGGAGAAGCGCCTGCGAATCCTGCGATATTAAATGAATCTTCCGCTGCATCCGATTTCGCGGAATGGATTTCACGTTCCGATTTTCAGAATCCGGAAAACGTTGAAGACATTCACGTTAAACTGATTGCTGCAACACCGCAAGCTACTACCGCTATTGTGTGGATCAAATACATGGCACCGGATGAAGTGCACCACGATGAACATGAAAAGTTTCTGATCCTCGAAGGAACGTGCGATATCATCGTTGACGGAAAAGTTCACTCTCTTGTGCCGGGAGATTTTTTCCAGATTCCGTTGCATTCGGATCATAGAGTTGAGGTGACGAGTTCTATTCCGTGCAAAGTTGTCCTGCAACGGGTGGCTGCGTAACGAGTCCGTCTCTTTCAATCACGAAGCAATCTCACGCGAACCAAGTTTTTCTCTTTCCACTTTTTTTAGAAAAAAGTGGAGCAAAAAATCGACCGCTTATTTCTTTCCGGCTAATTTCTTGTCCACTCAATCCCACGCCGACCAAGTCTTTTCTCCTTGTTACTTTTTTATAAAAAGTAACCAAAAATCGTCCGCTCGATTTTTTTCAGCCGCTTTTTCTCGCTCCACGACCTTACGCGTCCCAGTCGTTTTCGCGCGAAAAAAAAGCGCGAAAGCCTCTATGGT
>CAYUTR010000097.1:0-13972 GCA_964447465.1 uncultured Chryseobacterium sp. | reverse complement strand
GGTTGCAGGTTTCAGCACTTCTCTTGATCCGGGATTTCCTGAATTCTACAAAGAATCATTCGGCACAACGAAGAAGAGAAAAATGCCGGAACAGAAAACCGTAACTGATTTTCTTGATTCCCAGAAAGATCTTTTTTCTGAAGTGAGCTGGGCTGTTATGTGGCGCTTCAAACTAAATGAGAAATATGAAAACTGGATTCTTGAAAACCGCGTTAAACTTTCCGGTCTGTATACAGAGTACGAGGTGAACAATAAGATGATTTCCATTTTTGAATCGCGAAACACCGCTGCTGCTGAGAAAAAAGATGACGCTGCGTTCAAGGCTAATCTTGCGATGATGGAACAATACCTTCCTGAATGGTCGAAGCAAGGTTATACGCTTACTATGTCGCAGCGCTACTACCAGAAATCGGGCAACTGGAAAGGATATGCTGATCTGACGCAATCGGTCGTAGATACTTGTGGACCTGATCACGACGGGTTCATAAACGGTTGCGCATGGACTATCTATGAGGGATGCGACGACAAGTATGCAATTGACAAGGCTTTGACGTGGATGGAAAAAATCTGCGCACGTACTGATGAATATGCATATGAAGATACTTACGCTGCTATTCTCTACAAGAAAGGTGACTACAAGAAAGCAGAAGAAGTAGCACTCCATGCAATTGAGCTCGGAAAAACAGCGGGAGAAGATGTTTCTGCAACAGAAGCACTGCTTGCTAACATCCGCATGAAAATCAAGTAGACGATGGTTCCGGATGATCTCGCGAGAGAAAAACTCGTCTTTCTTATTTCAACACCACTGTATGCTTTCTTCATCATCGGAGAAATCGTCCTCAGCTACATTCACAACAAGCACTACTACACGACCCGCGGAACGCTGATGAACATCTGGCTTTCTGCTATTAACTTTTTTCTGGATTTTATCCTGCGCGGATTCGTTCTGATTTTTCTCGGCTACTTCTTCGCCATGCGGTTTGTTGCCATAGAAAATCCATGGATCTACTGGACCTCACTTTTAGTGATTGAAGATTTCATGTTCTATTGGCTGCATCGTGTCGATCACTATTGCAGATTGTTCTGGGCCGTACATGTAACACATCACTCGAGTGAAGAATTCAATCTCACTGTTGGATTCCGTTCTTCTGTGCTTCAACCGCTTTATCGTTTCGTGTGGTTTATTCCACTTCCGATCTTTGGATTCCGCGCTGAAGACGTCATGCTCATGTATGCCATCACGCAGATTTATGGCATTCTCATTCACACGCAATACGTGAAGAAGCTGGGATTCCTCGAATGGTTCATGTCAACGCCATCGCATCACCGTGTTCATCACGCTTCCAATGTAAAATATCTCGACAAGAACATGGGAATGGTTTTCATCTTCTGGGATCGTTGGTTCGGTACATTTCAGGCGGAGGATGAAAACGAGCCGGTGATATACGGTCTCACAAAAAATCTGGATAAGCCTTATCACCCGCTGAAAACTGTCTTTCACGAGTGGCTGCAAATCGCCCGCGACTTCCTGAAACCGGTTTCTATCAAGGCGAAATTCATGTACGTTTTCGGCCCTCCGGGATGGAGTCATGATGGAAGTACAAAAACAGCCCGCCAGATGAGGGATGAACTGAAGAAGAATTGACCGTATTCCGCGTTCCGCCTCCCATATTCCGCTTCCCGTATCCCCAATTTTCCCTATTTTTAAGCATGCGTTCCATAACCCTTCTCCTTCTGCTGAGTCTGCCGTTTTTCGCATTCGGACAGAACAAAAAACAAAAGAAACAATACGCAGCTTATATCATGAGCGGCGATTCTTCTTTTGATGCGAAGAACTATTCATTCGCGAAAGATCGATACAAGCTCGCTTCGGCAATCAAACCGAATGAATCCTATCCGACTACGCGAATGAATTTGTGCGATAAGATGGCCATTGAACAGGGCGTTGAATACAAGAAATATATCCTGTTAGCCGATTCCTGTCTTCAGATGGAAGATTGGCCGAATGCAAAAGCACACTACTTACGCGCACACGATGTAAAACCAACAGAGCAGTATGCGGCTGATCAGGCTAAGAATTGCAATTACAAAATACTATCGGCTGTTGCCCTGAATGATTTATACGAAGAACAGGTTCAACGTGGTGATTCCTGCTTTAACGCCAAGAGTTGGGCTTGCGCAAAAGCCAACTATGAAGCTGCATCACGAACTAAACCGGAAGTACAATATCCGAAGGACAGAGCACTCGAATGCGCAAAGAAAATTACACCTGTCGTAAATGAAGAACGATATCAACTCACGATTACGGATGCCGACGCACAATACGCCGGAGGAAATTATTTGAGAGCAAAACAGCTGTATCAGGAAGCCCTTACGTTCAAGCCCGGTTCGAAGTATGCGCTTGATCGGATTGTGTTGTGCGATCAGAATTTGAACGCCCCGAAGTAGAAAGGAATAGGAACGCGGATTTTTTTATTCGCTGGTGCTAGGTGCTTCGATAGGATGAGTGGGAAAAAGGACAAGCGCTGGCTTTGGATCTAATGAGATAAACTCAAGCCTATCTCATAAAATCCAAAATCGGGTTTTTGTATTCACTGTGCTGATCCTAATTTACCGCTAGAAAACAACGGGCATAAAAATCCGCGTTCCTTTTCTATATCAACAAGCCTATCTCATAAAATCCAAAACCGGGATTTGAATTCACCGTGCTGATGAGTTGCCGCTAGAAAACAACGGGCGTAAAAATCCGCGTTCCTTTTCTATATCAGCAAGCCTATCTCATAAAATCCAAAAGCCCGTTTTTTGTATTCACAACACTGACCCTGATTTGCCGCTAGAAAACAACGGGCATAAAAATCCGCGTTCCTTTTAACTAATTCGGATCGACGTCAATAACAACCCGCAGCTTCTTGAAATCGACGTGCACCTTGAACTCCGCAACGTACAGCGCGATCACTTCTTTCATCTTTCCTGAATTTCCTTCACGTTCCAACTTCACTAAAATGTGCTTGTGATACTCGTCGCGTATTCTTGCAACAGAAGGATATTCCGGACCCAACACGCGTGAAGCAAGACTGAGCTTCAATTGTTGTGCGAGATGTTGCGCGCCCATATCTACCAACGTCGCATCTTTTCCACGAACAGTAATTTTTATCAAGCGATGAAATGGCGGATAATGAAACTGCATTCTGTCGGCGAGCTCATTGTGATACACCGCGTGATAATCGTTCTTCACAACGCAATCGATAATGAAATGTTGCGGATTGAACGTCTGCACAATCACTTCGCCTTGTTTTTCTCTGCGTCCTGCACGACCTGCAACCTGCGCCATGAGCTGGTAAGCGCGTTCGTGCGCACGAAAGTCAGGATAATTCAGAACCTGATCGGCACTTAAAATTCCGACGAGCGCAACGTTACCAAAGTCAAGTCCCTTTGTTACCATTTGCGTGCCGACGAGAATATTCGTCTTCCCGGTTTCGAAATCCGTAATGATATTCTGCAGACTGAATTTTCCCCGCGTTGTGTCAAGATCCATTCGAGCTACTTTTGCTTCAGGAAAAATCAATCCGATTTCCTCTTCGATTTTTTCCGTACCGAATCCTTTCAGCTTCAGTTCTGTCATCCCGCACGCTTCACACTGAGAAGGTAGATCAGTTGTATACCCGCAGATGTGACACTTCAGATTATTCGAGTGCTTGTGATACGTCAGTGACACATCACATCGTATGCAATGAGGAACGTGTCCGCAATCCTGACATTCAATGCTCGGTGCAAATCCACGGCGATTCTGAAATAAAATTACCTGTTCACCTTTCTCCAGCACCGCAGTCACCTTCTCGACAAGTAGTGGAGAGAAGTGCGACTTCATCAGCTTCCGTTTGGTTGCTTCTTTTACATCGGTGATTGTAATCTCAGGTAATACGGCACCGCCAAATCGCTCATGCAACTCTGCAAATCCATACAAGTTGTGTTTTGCATTGAAGAAACTTTCAACCGATGGCGTTGCAGATCCCATAAGTGTTTTCGCACCGTGCAGTTTCGCCAGCCAGATTGCACTCTCCCGTGCATTGTAGCGCGGAGCGGGATCCATCTGCTTGAAAGAAGGATCATGTTCTTCATCAATGATCACAAGACCAAGCTCATGATAGGGAAGAAATATTGCCGATCGTGCACCGATTACAATACAAGGTTTGTTCTTGCGCACTTCACGCCATACTTCTACTCTTTCCTCTTCGTTAAATCGGGAATGATAAATCAACACCGCTTCCCCAAAGTGTTTGCGCAAGCGGACTATCAGTTGCGTGGTTAATGCAATTTCTGGAAGCAGGTATAAAATCTGCTTTCCACTTTCTAATTGCTCACGGATGAGCTTAGTATATATTTCCGTCTTCCCACTGGATGTTACTCCATGCAGCAACACCACATTCTTGTCGGTGAAATGATGAGTTATCGAATTGTATGCCTTTAGTTGATGTTCGCTCAACTCAGCAACAATGTTCTGGGTCTTCTTTCGAACGAGACGGGAAACTTCAACTTCCTCCAATACGAATGCTCCGCGTTTAACGAGACCGGTGATTCCCGATGATTCGTCTTTGCACGCTTTGATCAGTTCTGCGCGACTCACCGGAATTTCCTTATCGGTGTACTTTCCTGTTAAGTGCAGAAATGCGAGCAATGTTTCCAACTGACGAAACGCGCGTTTTTCCAGCGTCGCAAAAAGCTCTTTCAGTTTTTCTTCATCCTGAAATTCATCAGCAAGGCGAACAAATGTTTCAAACTTCGGACGATAACGCTCTTTAATTTCTTCATAAATCGCGAGAACATCAGCGTCAATCAGTTTGCGGATGAACGGCATTATCGTTTTCCGTCCGAGCACTTCCGAAATTTCATCGAGATTCAGTACCCCCCGCACTTCAACGGCCTCGACAAGTTTGTAGGTTTCTTCATCAAACAAATCTTTCATCCCATCCCACGAAGGATTTAGAATGATTTTTGTTTCACTCGACAAACGCAATCCCACAGGAACCGCAGCCAACATCACTTCACCGCGTGTACACATGTAGTATTGCGACATCCAGTCCCAGAACTTGAGTTGGACTTCAGTAACTTCAGCGTGTTCATCAAGAACAGCTTCAATAAATTTGGCAGTGTATTTCGGAGCATCCGTGTGCAATCGCGCAACAATTGCCGAATACAATTTGTTTTTCCCGAACTGAACAATTATGCGATAACCAACATCCAGCGTTCCATTCATCGCCTGCGGCACGCGATACGTGTAAAGATTCGGCAACGCGAGCGGAAGGATGACATCCACAAAATAATCAACGCGTTGTTCAGACATCCCGAATCGTATTAATGCGAAATGGTCACAGGAACTACGATGGTAGTTTGCCCTTTGAGAGTAATTGTATAGTTCCCTGCAGCCATCTTCTTCACTGGAATGATAATTGTTCCGGCACCGTTCTGGATTTGCGTGTACACAAGTTGACCTAGTGAATTCCTCATCTCAATTATAGTTGTACCCTGTTCCTGAACATTGACGATGACTTCTTCGCTCGCAGGATTCGGATAAACTTTTGTAACGGCTGATGAAACCGAAGGAGCGTTAAGCAAGTTCAAATCCGGCGTGATGTACACACGAAAGATTGTATCATTCGCCATCGAAGGTTGGTCGTTCGGACCTGTTGCCTGAATTCCACCGTAGAGATATCCGACGAGAATGCGGGAGCTAACATCGCGCAAACGAACTACATCATTACTGTACATCGGAACAGTATCCAACGGCACGAACTTCATATTACTTCCGAGAAGTCCCGGTAGCTGAAGCGACAGAGGAACTTGCGCCCATTGTCCTGTCGCTGAATGAACCATTACAGAAACATCACTCACGAACGGAACCAATGAATCATAAGTCATATTTCCATTTGACGGATTGTAATCATACTGACTGCAACCTCCAAAGAGAACCGTGTACATCGTTCCATGTATGGAATCATATACCGGAATCATCGCGCAAGTGTAATTGTTCATTTGCTGATCGAACGAAGTATCGACGTTATATCCACCAGCCGCAGTTCTATCAATCGGTGACAGGAACGGCAAATCGACATCTTTTCGGAAGACTCCACTATACGCAGCCCACGATTCATTCCCCGAAGCATCAATCGTTGGACCTACGTTGAGATCACGACGGTGAAAATTGTTTGTGTCGATATCAGAACCGTGATATGTCACAGTTAGGTTTACTCCGTCGTCATCAATCACAAACTTCTTCACCTGCTCCGAATAGACTTGCACGAAAATTGGTCCGGGAGTTTCCTGATATCTGCCACGAAAATAATGTCCGAAGATGAGAAAGGAAGTGTCGCCAATCGTTATCATTTCACCACCCGTCACCTGAAGATTAGTATTCGTGATCTGGCGGATGTGAGGCGCAATCGGCAATCCGTTTACAACCGCATTAATCATACTATCAATCCTGATGGCGGTAAGCGTTGGATAAGTATCGTAGCGATTCAGCGTACTGTCCCAACCGAATCCACCAGCCATGTACAGATATTCTCCGATTACGGTATACTGCATGTTGGTAGAACGCAACGGATCTTTGATATTCATTGGTAACCCAAGAATGGTGGAGGTATAGTAATTCCACGTCGTTGTGTCAACCACTACAATATCCTGGTTGGCATACATCACGTCGAAGTTGTCGTTCGTAGAGAATCCGTGCAGTCCATTTGTTCTTCCGCCAACGATTAGCCATTTGCTCCCTTGGTGCGCAAAAGCGAACGAGTGGATCGGCGGAACGGCTGTTGCACTGATGGGTTCAATTTCTACCTGGAAAGGAACCTGTTGAGCGGCAAGTACACACGGAAGAAGCAGTAAAGCAGCGAGTGGAAATAATCTGTTCATGAGTATCTCAAAGATAGCTAGTTTGTAACTTCGCTGCTATGACAACAGAGCAGATTTCCGACGCACTCGAACTCACGTCTAAACTCATGGATCTGCATGGGGAAAATCCATTCAAAGTGAAAGCTTTGGGTGGAGCCGCTTACAGGATCAGCAAATCGGGATTGGACCTTGGCGGAAAATCGCAGGCAGAACTCGAACAGGTTGAAGGAATCGGGAAAAGCATTGCGGCGAAAATCTATGAGCTGAATACGAACGGCACTACGAAAGAGTTGGCAGATCTGATGGAAAAAACTCCTTCCGGTGTCATCGAAATGCTGGGCATCAAAGGAATCGGTCCAAAGAAAGTTGGTCAATTATGGAAACAGCTGGAAGTTGAATCACCAGGCGAACTGATGTACGCGTGCAAAGAAAATCGCCTTGTCGAACTGAAAGGCTTTGGAGAGAAGACGCAGAATTCCATCATGGCGGCTATCGAATATATGATCTCCCAGAAAGGATGGTTTCAATACGCTACTGTAGAGAAATACGCCATTCAGTTGGTAGATTTTGCAATGAAGCAATTGGATACGGATCTGATTTCGTTGACGGGACAGGTTCGCAGGCAAGCAGTTGTTCTCAATAAAATTGAACTGCTGGTCGCTTCAGAAGATCTCGATATTACTGAATTCAAAAACCCACTTGAAATTCCAATTGATGTAATCTGTTGCGAGCCATTCGAATTTTACACTGCGTTGTTTACGACAACAGCAAGTGATTCACATCTCAAACAACTGGAAGCCGCGAACATCAAGGTGAAAGCAGGGGCTCGTTCAGAAGAAGCAATTTATGAAGCCGCCAAACTTGCTTACATCGAACCGGAATTGCGCGAAGGCAACGGAGAAATAATGTTAGCTCAACATAACAAATTGCCAAAGCTGATTGAAGTTACCGACCTGCGAGGTATTCTTCATTGTCACAGTACATACAGCGATGGGTTGAACACTCTGGAGGACATGGCCGCCAAGTGCAAAGAAATGGGCTATGAATACTTCGGCATTTGCGATCACTCCAAAACTGCAGGATATGCAGGTGGACTGAAAGAAGACAAAGTACTAGATCAGCAAGCAGAGGTGGATAAACTCAATGCGAAAATGGGTCCGGGTTTCAAAATCTTCAAAGGCATTGAAAGCGATATTCTGGTAAACGGCTTTCTCGATTACGAAGAAGATATTCTGAAAACATTTGACTTCATCGTTGCTTCTGTTCACTCCGTTCTGAAAATGGACAAAGAGAAAGCAACTAAACGTTTGCTTACGGCGATTGAAAATCCATACACAAGAATTCTCGGTCACCCGACAGGAAGATTGCTTCTATCGCGTGAAGGTTATCCGCTTGATCACAAGAAAATCATTGATGCGTGCGCTGCGAACAATGTAGTGATTGAATTGAATGCACATCCGTATCGTCTCGATATCGATTGGACATGGATTCCATATTGTATGGAGAAGAATGTGATGATCAGCATCAATCCTGATTCTCACCAGAAGGATGCAATGAGTGATGTGAAGTGGGGAACGATTGCGGCGAGAAAAGGAATGCTCACGAAAGAGTTTTGTCTGAACACTAAGTCGCTTGGAGAATTTGAAACGTGGATTAACTCGAAATAGTGGCAATACTTAACTCCATCGCATCCTGGCTCATGGTGAAACGTCTTCACCAGATAGAGCTATTCATGAAATATCCTCATGAAGTACAGGGCGAATGGTTCGGAAAGCTGATTGATTCGGGTAGTGAAACTGAGTTCGGTGAGAAGTACGGTTTCAACGATATCAAAACTTACGCAGATTTCATCCGCAATGTTCCGGTGCAAACGTATGATTCGCTCAAGCCGTGGATTGAACGCACACGTCAGGGAGAGCAACATCTCCTTTGGCCAACTGAAGTAAAATGGTTTGCGAAATCATCCGGAACAACGAACGACAAAAGCAAACTCATTCCGGTAACTGCAGAGTCGTTACACGATTGTCATTTCCACGCAGGAAAAGACATGATCACTCTGTACTGTCACAACTATCCAGAACATCAACTGTTCACCGGTCCAAACCTTGCGTTGGGAGGAAGTCACCGCACCGATGAATACGATTTTCATGAAGTCTATCAAGGCGATGTTTCGGCTATCGTAATTCAGAATCTCCCGATGTGGGCCGATTATTTTCGTGCTCCAAACGTAGACATCGCGTTGATGAGTGAGTGGAATGAAAAACTACAGAGCATCGCAGAAACTACCAAGGATGAAAACGTAGTCAGTCTCGCCGGTGTTCCGTCGTGGATGATTGTCGTACTTCGAAAAGTGCTCGAGCTCACAGGAAAGAAAACCATTGCTGAAGTCTGGCCGAATCTCGAAGTGTACTTTCATGGAGGAGTTAGTCTCACGCCTTATCGTACGCAACTGAAAGAGCTTCTCGGGAAAAATATTAATCACCTCGAGCTCTATAATGCATCCGAAGGATTCTTTGGAATGCAGGATCAGAAAGAAAGCGGAGAATTGCTTCTCATGCTCGACTACGGGATTTTCTACGAGTTCATTCCGCAAAGCGAATGGGGAAATGAAAATCCGAAAACGCTGGAACTGCACGAAGTGAAAACCGGTGAATCCTATGCACTTCTGATCACTACAACAGGTGGACTTTGGAGATATAATGTTGGTGATACGATCGAATTCACTTCTACTCTGCCCTATCGTTTCCGAATAACAGGAAGAACGAAAAGCTTCATCAATGTTTTTGGTGAAGAATTGATGGAAGGAAACGCCGAGAAGGCCCTTGAAATTACATGTGAGAAAACCGGTGCAGCGATCAACGAGTATACTGCCTCTGCAGTTTTTACAGAAGACAAACGCAAAGCGTATCACGAATGGGCCATTGAATTTGCAAAAGCTCCAGAAGACGCGAATTACTTTGCGGAAGTTCTCGACAACACGCTCAAATCGCTCAACTCCGATTACGAAGCGAAACGATACAGCAATCACATTCTTCTTCCATTGAAAGTAACCAGCGTGAAAAGTGGTACGTTCCAGGAATGGTTTCGCTTAAAAGGAAAACAAGGCGGACAGTTCAAGATTCCGCGCTTATCCAATGAGCGGAAAGTGCTCAATGAAGTATTAAGTCTCGCAGTCTAAATCTGCGTCCGTTCATTCGGCATATCGGCACATTGGCATATCGGCACATTGATTAAGGCGTGAAATTTGCCTTACCTTCATATTATGCGAAATCTCGCTTACATTTTCCTTATTCTGCTATGCGTGTCGTTTGGTAAAGGCGACAAAACACCTGATTATACGCTCAAAACGGAGGCCACGGCAATTGTCACCGATCACTTTTCGAATCTCTATACAATCAGCAAAGACAAATTCACGAAGTATGACGTGAAACTGAAGTTTCAGAAAGAATTCAGCAACAAGAATTTTGGCGACATCACTTCTGCTGATGTAACCAATCCGCTTCGTCCACTGCTTTTTTATCGCGACTTCGGTCGGATTATTTTCCTGGATAATACACTCAGTCAGAATGGCGATCCAATTGCTATGGAGAAACTTGGTTTTCCTTTGGCAACACTTGCAGCAGCTTCTTATGACAACGGATTGTGGATTTACGATCAGGCCGGATTCGAATTGATCCGTTTCAACAACAGCCTGGAAATTACATCACGCACCGGAAACCTTGCGCAAATTCTCGGATTTGAATTTCAACCGGATTTCATTCTCGAAAAAGACAACCGCCTCTTTCTAAATACCGTTACCACCGGAGTATTGATTTTCGATGTATTCGGAACTTACATCAAAACAGAATCGTTTCGCCTGCACCATAGTTTCCAGGTGGCGGACAATGAAATCATTTACGTTTCAGAAGGAAGTCTGCATTCGAGGAATATTGTAACGGAAGAAACTACAGATTACCTTTTGCCGGTAAATGACACCGCAATCAACATGCGCCTCGAACGCGATGCAATTTTCGTTCAGGATTCTACCACAATTTCCTCTTACATCCGAAAAAAATAAGACCCCATATTTCTATGAGGTCTTCTTAATTGTATTGTCATACTGAGCGTAGTCGAAGGATGACGACGCAGAGATACTGTTTAGAACGGAAGATCGTCTGTATCGCTCGCTGCACTGAACGTCGAGATATCAGGAGTTGGTGCGCTCTTCTGCATTACCGGCTGCTGCTGCTGACCGCCGCCTGCATTTGCATTCACTCCTTCAATTTTCCACGCTTCGATCGTGTTGAAATATTTCATTTGGTTTGTCTTCGGGTCATTCCACTCGCGACCGCGAAGATTGAAGAACACGCGGATTTCATCTCCCGGATTGTACTGGTCGATCAAACCACACTTGTCTTGTGTAAGCTGTAAAGTGATGTGCTGAGGATACTGCGACGAATTGTCGGTGATAACAATATCTCTCTTACGAAAACGCTCGGAAACCTGTTGTTCCGGAAACTTGACCTTAAGGGTGCCTGTGATGTTAAACATGATAAATTGGTTTTTAAAGTTTGTACTACTACAAATTTAAGGGAATTGACTTTCTGGAATAGCCGTTATCAACTATTGTTCATAACTCGAAAGCAGAACTTTCCAAGCCTCTTCCACCTTGCCGTTGTTGAGCAGATCTGCTGCAATGACGTGAAGATCAGATTCCCCTCTTGCCTTCTGAAAATCAGCGATTGCGCCGGTTTTAACGTATGCGGAAATGTCTTCTTTCGAAGGTAGATGTTCGACATTCCCCAATTGCCCAAGGTGATTTCCCGTGAGTGTTTTACTGCGGCGGATATTCTCTGGAAGAGAGTCAACACCAATGCCAATAGTCGTTAACGGTTTCGCTACTTTGAACATCGCATTCCCCGAAGCACGGCAATACCAGTCGCCACCCATTCTTGCAACGAGATCGATTTTATTCTGATCAATCATTTTCGTCTCAGGATCCAATATTTCTTCAGCGATGTGCATCATCACCACTTCAGCAATCACAAGGTTACCTGCACCGCCTTGCGTTCCGAGTTCGATCACCTCACGTACTACACATTCCAATTGCACTGGTGACTCCATTACACGAGATGGGCGAATTTTCACTGAAGGAATTTCAGTTAATCCAGCCTTCACAAATTCATTCACGCCCTTCGGATATTCAGTACTGCTCAATGATGCTTGCTGCACGAGATCGAAGTTTACCACGTTAATCACGACTTCCGGAACTTCCCTCACGTTATCCAGCGTATTCTTCGTCGCTCCTGTTCTGCCGCTTCTCGCCGGAGAAAAAATTACTACCGGTGGATTCGCCGAGAACACGTTGAAGAAACTGAAGGGACTGAGATTCGGATTTCCGTCTTTGTCGACCGTACTTGCAAATGCAATTGGTCGTGGAGCAACCGCATGTAATAAATACTGGTGAAGCAGTGCGGTTTTTAGGTCTTTGGGATCGAGAGATAACATGGGGCAAAGATAGTATCCAGTACGCAGTGCACAGTAGGCAGTACGCAGTTAATTCACGCAAAATACTGCGCACTGCGTACTGCGTACTGCGCACTCTTGTATATTCGCCCTATGACAAGAACAGTTTTGATCACTGGAAGCACCAGCGGAATCGGCCTCGGAATTGCACGCGAATTTGCAAAAGTCGGTTATAACATCTCCTTCAACGGACTCGAAAAGAATGGTGCTGAAATTGCTGAAGGAGTCGGAAAAGAATTCGGCGTGAAAGTATTTTTCTCAGGTGCGAACCTTCTTGATTCTGCAGCGATAGAAAAGTACATTGGTGAAACAGAAAAGAATCTCGGAGCTATTGACATTCTCGTGAACAATGCAGGAATGCAGTTCGTTTCACCAATCGAAGAATTTCCGAAAGAGAAATGGGATATGATTATCGGACTCAATCTCACAGCAGCATTTCACACAACCAAACTTGTTCTCAGCGGAATGAAAAACCGCAAGTGGGGCCGCATTATCAATATTGCTTCAGCGCACGGATTGGTTGCTTCGGAATTTAAGTCGGCATACGTTGCAGCGAAACATGGACTCGTTGGATTAACAAAAGTTACAGCCCTCGAAGGTGCGCCGTTCGGAATTACTGCAAATGCAGTTTGTCCGGGATATGTTGATACACCACTGGTTCGCGGGCAAATTGCTGATCAGGCGAAAACGCACAACATGAGTGAAGCTGAAGTAATTTCAAAAGTGATGCTGGCAAAACACGCTGTGAAAAAATTTGTTTCAACAGAATCGCTTGGTGCTTTGTGCGTCTTCCTTGCCTCAGATCACGCTGAAGTGATGACTGGAAACGCGATTCCCGTTGATGGTGGCTGGAGTGCGCAGTAGATAGTTACGCACAATCTCTGAATTTGAGAATCTCTGAATCCCGAATCCGTTACCTTTAGTCCGCTTGAATCCACGACATCACTTTGATAAGAAACACGTTTCTCTCGCCTTACAAGGTGGCGGTGCACATGGTGCATTCACGTGGGGCGTGCTTGATCGTCTACTGGAAGTCGAAGAATTGGTTGCAGAAGGAATCTGTGGAACAAGTGCAGGTGCTGTTAATGCTGTGGTGCTTGCGTATGGATTGCATCTTGGTGGACCTACGAAAGCAAAAGAAATGCTCGAACAGCTGTGGAAGAAAATTTCACAGCAAGGTGGACAAATGTTCAAGCCTTCTTCCTGGGACAACACCATGAATTTCGGGAACCTTTACAATTCTCCGGGATACATGTGGTTCAATGCGATTTCACAAACATTGTCGCCGTACGACCTGAATCCTTTTAATTACAATCCGCTTCGTGATATTCTCGAAGGAATGATTGACTTCAAGGAGTTGCAGCATTACAACACGAAAAAACTGTTCATCTGTGCGACAAATGTGAAAACGAATCGTGCTAAAGTTTTTCACAATGAAGAAATTACTGTAGAAGCAGTTCTGGCATCAACATGTTTGCCTACGCTTTTCCAGGCAGTGAAAATTGGTGATGAATATTTCTGGGATGGCGGTTACATGGGGAATCCACCACTGACTCCGTTGATTGCAGAAACAAATAAT
>CAYUTR010000096.1:0-14052 GCA_964447465.1 uncultured Chryseobacterium sp. | reverse complement strand
TGATGCTGAAAGGCAGCAAAGAATACGGTCGCAGAGTGGAAGTGAAGAACATGAACTCGATTTCGAATGTGAAGCGCGCGATTGAACACGAGATCAAACGTCACATCGATATCATTGAAGCAGGTGGACAGGTTGATCAGGATACGCGCAGCTTTGAAGCGATGACCGGCACAACGTTTTCTCTTCGAAGCAAAGAAGCCGCAAACGATTACAGATATTTTCCTGAGCCCGATCTGCAACCGGTAATGGTAACGCAGGATTACATTGCGAAAGTGAAATCTGAATTGCCGCCGTTGCCTGCTGAACTCATTGAACGTTACACGAAAGAACTCGGACTCTCCGCATACGATGCAAGCGTGTTGACCGACGCGAAAGAAATTGCATTGTACTACGAAGCGGTTCTGAAACACACTGCAAATGCAAAGGCCGGTGCAAATTGGGTAATGGGTCCGGTGAAGTCGTTTCTCAATGAAAATGCGCTTCACATTTCAGATTTCAAGTTAACTCCGCAACGACTTGCTGAATTGATTTCACTCATTGATTCAGGAAAAGTGAATTTCGGTGTGGCCAGCTCGAAGATATTTCCTGCGATGATCAATAACGAAGTAAAGACTGCGTTACAGATTGCAGAAGAACTCAATCTTGTTCAGGAAAGTGATGAAGGTGCTTTGCTCGCTATTGTGAAAGAAGCTGTAGCGAAATATCCTGCGAAGATTGCTGAATACAAAAGCGGAAAGACAGGACTTGTCGGACTTTTCATGGGTGAAGTCATGAAAATGTCGAAAGGCAAAGCCGATCCGAAAATTGCAAACGAACTAGTGACTAAAGTACTTAACGAACATCCATGAAGAAATTAATCTGCGTTCTACCTCTTGCGATTGCATTGTTTGCATCGTGTGGACCTGAAAAGAAAACGGGCGGTAATACAGTTGTCACTGGTAAAATGGAGAATAGTACCGGCGATACGATTTACCTCGTAAACGTAAGTCAAATTGATCCGGTGTACCTCGATTCATGCGTAATTGCTGATGACGGCACATTCGAGTTCCGCGCAACATTGGAGTTCAAAGGATTCTACAACATCGAAGTCGGACGCTCGGCTTCTCAGTTTGCAACTATCATTCTCGAACCGAATGATTCAGTGAATTTCACTGGTGATATCAAGAATCTAGGTTACACGTGGAAAGCAGACGGTTCAGACGACACAGAACACTTTTTGGCGTTCAATGAGTATTTCATGAACTATGATTTGCGCCGGCGTCCATATGTAACGCGACTCGATTCACTACAGCGCGCATTCCAGATTCAACTTGGCATGATGAGCGATTCTATCGCGGCGAAAAAATACGAGACAGATGTGATTGAACCGGCTTTCAACGAAACGCAAGGCATGCTGAATACAATCGCTGATGAAGCAACTCAGTGGCTACGCGATTTCGTAGATCAGCATCCGTCTTCATTCGCGAATATTCCTGCGTTGCGCTTGCTTGATCCGTACGACAACTTTGGATATTGGGAAAAGACAATCGCTGCACTCGAGGAGAAATACAAAACCTGTCCGAACGTAATTATGCTGCGCGATATGGTCGAGCGCGAACGTCCAAGAGCAATCGGGCAAGTGGTTCCGGAAATTGCATTGAACGATGTGAACGGAAAACCAATGAAGCTGTCTGATGCGCGCGGAAATATTGTACTCATCGACTTCTGGGCGTCATGGTGTGGCCCTTGTCGCCAGGAACTTCCGAATGTTGTTGCGAACTACAATAAGTATCACGACAAAGGATTCGAAGTGTTCAGCGTATCGCTCGACGACAACAAGAAAGCATGGACCGATGCAATTGCTTCCGATGGTCTGATCTGGAAATATCACGTGAGCGATCTCATGAAATGGCAGACGCCGATGGTGCAGCTTTACGGATTTGAAGGAATTCCATACACGGTGCTGATTGATCGCGAAGGTCGCTTGATAAAGAAAGATGTGCGTGGAGAAGATCTCGGAGCAACGCTTGAAGAAGTATTTGCTGCCGACACCACGAAGACAAAATAAGTTTCTCACCATAGTTTGTAACAAAGCATACAGTTCAAACGTCCCAGAGCCGAACGATACACGCGAACCATGAAATCCTGACGTTTACAGTCAGGATTCACGAATTCAAAAATTGAAAAATTACTATCAGATGAGTAAAAATATTTTTCTTTCCACATTAATTGCCTGTTCTGCATTAACGCTTTCTGCCCGTGAAGCCTATTGGCAACAGTATGTGCATTACGAAATTGAGGTAAAGCTCGACGATGAGAAGAACATGCTGCACGGTTTTGAAAAACTCACGTACACCAATAATTCTCCCGACCAGCTCACGTACATCTACATGCACATCTGGCCGAATGCATACAAGGACAACAACACCGCACTTGGACAGCAACTGAAAGAAAACGGAGAATTGTTTTTCTATTACTCGAAAGAAGAAGATCGCGGTTACATCGATAGTCTCGATTGGCGAGTAGACGGAGAAATGGTTCCGGCTGAAATCGATTTTAACAATCCGGATATCGTAAAGCTGATTCTGAATCAACCGATTCCTGCAGGGGGAAAGGTGATCATCACGACGCCTTTCCGTGTGAAAATTCCAAGCGGAAGAATTTCACGTCTGGGTCACATCGGCGATCAATTCCAGATCACGCAGTGGTATCCGAAACCGGCAGTGTACGATCAGAACGGCTGGAATCCGATTCCTTATCTCGATCAGGGAGAATTTTATTCGGAATTCGGAATGTACGATGTGAAAATTACATTGCCGAAGAACTATGTACTTGGTGCGACCGGCGATATGGTCGACAATCCGAACGAGATGCAGTGGCTCGATGATCTTGCTGCGGCAACGAAAGAACTTAAGGAATACGACAAGAAAGATCTTGCGTTTCCTGCATCATCAGCGGAATGGAAGACGATTCATTTCCACCAGGAAAACGTTCACGACTTTGCATGGTTCTGCGACAAGCGTTACCACGTTCTCAAAGGAGAAGTTGAACTTCCGCATTCAAAACGTAAAGTGACTACGTGGGTGATGTACACGAATCAGTACGCACATCTCTGGAGAAATTCTATTGAATACATCAACGACGCCATTTACTACTATTCATTGTGGAACGGCGATTACCAATACAATCATTGCACTGCGGTTGATGGAGCGCTCTCAGCGGGTGGCGGAATGGAATATCCGAACATCACTGTAATTGGTGGCGTTCAATCTGCAGGAATACTGGAAACAGTGATCATGCATGAAGTTGGTCACAACTGGTTCTACGGAATGCTCGGAAGCAATGAGCGCGTCCACGGCTGGATGGATGAAGGAATCAATTCTGCGAATGAATTGCGTTACAACGAAACGAAATATCCGAACGGCGCATTGATTGGCGGAAAGAACGGACCGAATGGAGTTGCCGGAATGTTTGACCTCAGTCGCTACAAACAGAAAGCGCAGTATTACCAGCTGTTCGCATTCACAGCACGTACATGCGTCGATCAGCCGATTGAAACGCATTCAGCAGATTTTACTTCACTCAACTATGGTGCTATCATGTATATGAAGAGCGCTGTGTGTTTCGATTATCTCCGCGGATATCTTGGTGATTCACTTTACGACAAATGCTTCCAGACGTATTTCGATCGCTGGCATTTCAAGCATCCGCAACCTGCTGATATCCGTGCTACGTTTGAAGAAGTTTCCGGTCGTCAGCTTGGCTGGTTCTTCGATGATATGATTGGAACGGACAAGCGTCTCAATTACAAAGTAACCAGCGCGAAGAAACAGGACGATAGTTCATGGAAGATCGGTCTGAAGAATGTTGGTGAAATAAACGCCCCGGTTTGCGTGAGTGCAGTGAAAGACGGTAAAGTCGTACGCACTGTTTGGTTCGAAGGATTCGCCGACGAAAGCAATCCACGTTTCCCTGCTGTGGACGCTGACTATTTCATGATTGATCAGATGGAAGATGGTCCGGATGTGAACCGTAAGAACAACATGGTGAAGTCGCACGGACTGTTGAAGAAAGTCGAGCCGCTGAAGTTTCAGTTCCTTGGAAGTTTTGACAATCCGACGCGAACGCAGTTGTTCTTTACACCGGTTGTGGGCTACAACTACTACGACAAGTTCATGTTGGGAGCAGCGTTTTACAATCACCTTGTCCCACAGAAAAAGTTTGAGTGGTGCGTGATGCCGATGTATGGACTGGGAAGTAAGAACCTGGTTGGGCATACGGATGCATTCTTCAACTTCAATCGTGTTGGAATTTTCCAGTCGGTGAGAATCGGAGCGAATGCTAACCAATACAGTTTTTATAAATTACAACCGGAGGATCAGCCGGGCGAGCAGTCAGTAACAGACCGTGAATTGATGTTCCGCAAAGTGGCGCCCGAAATCGGATTCACGTTTAAGAAGAAACGTGCGCGTAGTCCGATTACCAACCAGATCATCTTGCGTGGAATCTGGACCAGTACGGAGAAAATTTTCACCAGTTTCGATTCCAGCGGCATGAACTTTACGATTCGCCCTGATGAGAAACGATTCTTTGAAGCAAAATATATTCTCCGTAACAAACGCGATGTGAATCCATGGAATCTCGAGGTGAAATACCAGATGGGCGAGAGTATGTCGAAACTTAGCATGACTGCAAATTATACGTTCAACTATGCGAATGGTAAAGGTGTTCACTTCCGTTTGTTCGCAGGAGCATTTATCGATACAACGTCCTCCGGCGATTACCGCTGGAGAATGAGTGGTTACGGTCCACGCGGATTGGGTAATCACGATTATCTCTACGACCACATCATGCTCGGTCGCAGTGAAGAAACCGGATTTATTTCTTCTCAGTTTTCGGAAGAAGAAGGTGGGTTTAAAATGTATTCTCCGGTTGGACAAAGCAACAAGTGGTTGCTCGCGATGAATGTAAAAGTTGATCTGCCGGTGAAGAATCGCTTCCTCAGTAAGTTTAAACTGTACGCCGATTTTGGAACCTGTGGTTCTGACGGATTAGCAGACCAGAACTTTCTGTATAATGGCGGTGTAATGTTCTCACTTGTTCCGGGAGTGTGTGATGTGTATTTCCCGATCCTCTGGTCTCCGGACATTAAAGATTACTACGATGCGAACGACCTGAAGTACGGTTCTATGATCCGCTTTACGTTCAACATCGAGCGATACGGATTATCGAACATCAGCAATCTTGTATCCATGGGAATGTAATGAGTAACATAAAGGGAAAAATTTATTTCGCATCCGACTTCCACCTCGGAATTCCTGATCGCGCTTCCAGCCTGGAACGTGAGAAGAGAATTGTACGCTGGCTGGATGAAGCAGAAAACGATGCGGAAGAAATATTTCTCGTAGGCGATCTCTTCGACGCGTGGTTCGAATACAAACGTGCAGTTCCGAAAGGATTTACACGATTGCTCGGAAAAATTGCGAGTATCACGGACAAAGGAATTCCGATTCATGTTTTCACCGGCAATCACGATATGTGGATGTTCGGCTATCTCGAAGAGGAGTGCGGTGTAAAATTGCATCGCGAACCGGTTGAACGCGAGTGGAACGGAAAGAAATTCTTCATCGGTCACGGTGATGGTTTAGGTCCCGGCGATCACGGTTATAAATTCATCAAGAAGGTTTTCGCGAATTCATTTTCCCAATGGCTGTACGCACGTTTCCATCCCAACTTCGGTTTGTGGCTGGCCGACAAAGTTTCACGTCAGGGCCTTGACAAAAAAGAAGATCAGAAAACCTATCACGGCGACGACAAAGAATTTCTCATGCTCTTCTGCAATGAATACGTGAAGAAGAAACCAGTAGATTATTTCATCTTCGGTCATCGTCACTTACCGCTCGACAAGAAGATAGGGGAGAAGTCGCGGTACATTAATCTGGGAGATTGGTTGAGCTATAATACGTATGCGGTGTTTGATGGGGTGGAGTTGGAGTTGAAGGAGTATAAGGGTGATTCTCTTTTGTCTTAAGCAATCCGTAATCCCGTATATCTTCTGCGATCCTACTGGAGGATTAAAAGTTTAACTTTATAGTATGCGGTCGCTTCTGAATCAAGTATTGAACAGGAATCTCTACAAGCACGGCATTGCAATATTTTGCATTTTGTTCCTTTGGAAATCACCTGTACTCAATGCCCAACCACACATGCTTTTTGCAAAGCAGACCTCCGGCATAAATGAGGACGTTGGGTATGCAATCGCGACAGATTCAATAGGGAACACGTACGTTACCGGACGCTTTAATAACACGGTTGATTTTGATCCGGGGCCGGGTGTGTTTAACATGACATCAAATCCGGGTTTCCCAGATGATATATTTGTGTTGAAGCTTGATCCTAATCAGAATTTACTGTGGGCGAAACAATGGGGAGACATCGGCCAGGAATTTGCTTACTCCATACAAGTCGATGATGCCGGATGTATTTATGTCTATGGATACTTTGAAGGAAATGTTGATTTCGATCCAGGGCCGGGTGTGTTTAATCTAAACGCACAGGGCGCATCTTATGATGTTTACATTAATAAACTCGATGCAGCGGGAAACTTTGTTTGGGCGAAGCGTATAGCATCAGGAACTGGTGACGCCTTTGGTACAAGTATGGTAATAGATAAAATGGGCAATATCTACGCTGCGGGTTACATAATCGGACCTGCAGATGTAGATCCGACAGCTGCAGGTGTACTCAATGTCGGAGCGTTTGGAGTGGCTTCACTCTTTATAGCAAAGTATGATAGCTCCGGTGCAGTTCAATGGGGAAAAGCAATGGTCGGAAATAATACTTCTAATTATAACAATTGTTATTCTGTGGCAGTTGATCAACACGGTAATGTATTCACTACGGGATGTTTTATGGATACAATGGATTTTGATCCGGGACCTGGAACATATAACCTGACGAATTCTACTATCCACGAAGAAATCTATGTCAATAAATTAGATTCCGCAGGTAATTTTCTTTGGGCTAAACACATGCAGGGTGGAGCAAGTGTTGGTCAGTGGGGGCGGTGTGTGTTGGCCGACGATTCTGGAAATGTATATTATACAGGATGTTTCCGATCGACCATAGACTTTGATCCGGGACCTGGAGTTTATAATATAACAAGTGCTCCGGGGAGCCAAGACATTTTTTTTGGTAAACTAGATTCTCTTGGAAATTTGATCTGGACGTTTGCACTTGGAATTACTGGTAACAACGGTGGTTTTGCTTTGGCAATGGATTCAACCAATCATATTCTGCTTTCGGGAGAACAAGGCGGAGACAGCCTTGATTATGACCCCTCAGCAGGAGTACATATGGAGTATAGCCCAAATAATGCTCAAAGTGTCTTTATTGCTAAGTATACAACTTCAGGAGACTTCAAATGCGTTTTTCTGATCAACCATGGTGATCTTACTAAGTACACCCTGAGTCATCATCTTGCGGTTCAAGGACAAAAAGCTTATATCACGGGTGGTTTTATTAGTACTGCAGATTTTGACCCATGCCCAGCCGTGTACAATCAAACGTCCCTCGGTTCTCACGACGCCTTTATTGCTGCGTACGATTTTTCCACTTGTAATTGTGCATTGCAACTGTCGGTTGCAACAACAAATGTTTTATGCAATGGGACTTGTTCAGGCAGCGCTAGTGTCACGCCGCTAGGAGGCACTCCACCTTATGTTTACAATTGGTTTCCTTCCGGTGGTAATAACAGCACAGCTTCGAATCTTTGCGCAGGATCATATACCTGTGTTGTAATTGATGCGCTGGGTGATTCAGTCAGTTCCATTGTTGCAATCACAGAACCATCGCTGCTCGCAACAACAATTAGTGGAACTGATGTACAGTGCAACTCAATTTGTAATGGAAGTGCACAAGTGACTGTTTCAGGTGGTTCTCCAGGTTACACGTACAATTGGAGCAACGTACAAACTACACCTGCCGTCAGTTCACTTTGTGCAGGAAATTATTCTGTAATGGCAACAGACGCGAATGGTTGTACGAGTACACAATCAATTTCGATTTTACAGCCTGTAGCAATTGGAGCTACTATTTCTGCAACGTCTACTCCTTGCAACTCGAATATTGGTGCAGTCACTGCAAACGCTTCAGGAGGAACAGGTACACTGGCTTACTTATGGACGCCTGGAAGTGATACGACGTCATCAATCAATAATATTGCAGCAGGAGTTTATTCAGTAACGATCACTGATCAAAACGGTTGTACGCTAACACTCAGCGATACAGTGTTTTCAATTGGCGCTCCGACCATTGATACAGTCGGCATCACCAACATTTTATGCAATGGAGATTCAAGTGGCACAATTACAGTAACAGCGAATGGAAACGGACCGTTTGCATATCAGTGGCTACCTTCTGGAGGATCAAGTGCGACTGCTTCTGGTTTAACGGCAGGTAATTATATTGTAACTGTAACAGATAATGCAGGGTGTACACAAACACTTTCGGTGGCATTATCAGAACCCACTCCAATATTAGTTTCTATTAATTCGGCGGACGATACTTGCTCTTCGTCCAGCGGATCAATTTCTGTTTCACCTTCAGGTGGAATTGCTCCATACTCGTACTTGTGGTCGAACAGCCAGACTATGCAAGCGATTAACAATTTATCCGGGGGAGCTTTTTCAGTAACTATTACGGATGTGAATGGATGTACGTTCGACACCGTCATCACAATTGCTTCAACGGTTGCCCCTACCTTGATTATTGGATCCGTAATGAATGTTGCGTGTTTTGGAGACAGTACAGGCGCTGCGATGATTTCTGCGAATGGAGGTGTGGGCCCATATTCTTATTCGTGGCAACCTTTCGGTGGAAGCAATGCAACCGCATCAGCAATTTCTTCAGGAACATATACTGCAACGGTCACTGGCAGCGACGGATGTTCAAGTACAATAACCGTTTTGGTCACCGAACCACCGCTTATTTCTGCTATTTGCGCATCTATAGATGAGAATTGCAATTATCAGGATGGTACTGTTTTCGTTCAGGCATCGGGCGGTACTGGAGGGTTTACTTACTTGTGGAGCGATGCTTCCACTTCCGACTCGGTGTTTCAACTTTCCGCCGGAGGCTATTCTGTAACAATTACAGATCAGAATGGATGTATTGAAAGCTGTGCAGTTTTGTTGAACTCTACTAGTACTGCAAACGCAAATGCTGGTGCTGACGTTACGATTGAATTGGGTCAATCGACTTTGTTATCGGGTAGTGGAGGTACAATGTTTAGTTGGCAGCCCTCTGATCTGCTTGGGTGCAACTTTTGTGCATCGACAATTGCAACACCTACAGGCACAACTACATTCGTTCTTATAGTGACTGATAGTGCAGGTTGCATAGATATTGATTCGATGGTTGTCACCGTGGAAATTCCATGTGACGATATTTTTGTTCCGAATGCTTTTTCACCGAATGGAGATGGACAGAATGATATTCTATTTGTGCGTGGCACTTGTATTCAATCCTTTAGATTTGCTGTTTTCAATCGCTGGGGAGAATGTGTGTTTGAAACTTCCGATCAATCCATCGGTTGGGATGGAAATTGGCGCGGCGGAAAATGTGAAACAGCGGTATTCACTTACGTAATGACAGGAACAAAAACGGACACTGAATTGTTTGAGAAACATGGAACTGTTTCCTTGATCCAGTGATTGTTCTTAACTGCTGGAAATTGAGTTTAGTCGTTCATGTAACTGCAAGGCCTTGCCTAACTCATACCTTCAACTTCCCCCTAAACCCTCTCACCGCATAATACGATTCTGCACCATTGTGATACACAAACACCGTATCATATCTCCGGTCGCAAAAAAGTGCCCCACCTAATTTCCGGATATCAGCAGGAGTCTGAATCCAGCTCGAAGTTTTGGTATCGAACTTTCCGAGTTCCTGCAACTCACGATATTCTTCTTCCGATAAAATTTCAATGCCCATGACATCGGCCATGTCCATCGCGTTGTTTTTCGGTTTGTGTTCTTTGCGCGAGTCTAGTGCTTTCTTGTCGAAGCAAACACTTCTGCGTCCGCCGGGAGTTTCCGGAGAGCAATCACAGAAAATATATTCGCCTGATTTTTTATCATGGCCGATTACATCAGGTTCTCCACCGGTGATTTCCATTTCGTTGAGGGACCAAAGTTTTGCGGGAGACTTTTCAAGTTTCGCTTGTACTTTTTCCCAGTCAATGCCTTTGTGGCGCGCTTTGTTTTTCTCGAAGCGCTCTTTGAGTACGCTGAGAAGTTCTTCTGTTTGCTGCGAGGATAATTTCTTCTTCATGTTGGTCTTTTTTTGCCGCTGATTACGCTGATGGCGCAGATTAAAACTAAAAAATAATTTTGACGTATTAGCTGATTAAATGAATTGAGCTTTGGCAAGCTAGATCATCAATAGCACAGCTATCATTACTTGAAAAATTATTTTAACACCTCCAACATCAGCGTCATCTGCGAAATCTGCGGCAAAGAGCGGCTAGTATTTTAGTTTCGCCACCAGGTCAGCAAGCCGCGATGAATACCCGATCTTATTATGATACCACCCTATCACCTTCACCAATCTTAAATCCAATAATCAGGATATCATCCGTCTGCTCCAGACCTCCTTTCCAATCCGTAATGATCGCATCCAATATTTTCTTTTGCTCGCTTAAAGGCTGATTACAGATGGATTGCAGTAAGGCTTTCATTTGCTTGTACTTGAATTTCTTGCCTTTGGGTCCACCGAACTGATCTGTGTAACCGTCGGTAAACAGATAGAAAAGATCTCCGGATTGAACGTCGACGGACTGTTGTTTAAATTCCTCAGAACTTACTCCAATTCCAATCGGCATTTTGTCGGCCTCAAATTCAATCAATGTATTTTCTCTTATCAAAATGGGGGCGTTGTGGGCTGCAGCAAAACTTAGTTTTTTATTTTCTCTGTCCAGACAAACGAGAACTCCATCCATACCATCCTGTCCTCCCTCCTGCGAAATGCCTTCAATCAATTTTTGACGGACATGACCGCATATCTGATTAGGTTCTACAAGACTTCTTTCATTAATCGCCTCGTTAAGAAAAGAAATGTTCAACAAACTCATAAATGCTCCCGGCACTCCATGGCCTGTTGAATCACAAGCAGCGAGGTAGAACTTATCATGTTTGGATGTAGCCCAGTAAAAATCGCCACTCACAATGTCTTTTGGTTTGTACAAAATAAAATAGTCGGAAAGGTTGTTCTGCAGCAACTGTTCATTGGCCAGCAAGGTGTGCTGAATCCGTTTTGCATACTTTATAGAGTCCGTAATTTCCCTACTGCTTTCCTGTATTTCCAGGTTTTTTTCGTCGACTGCTTTCTTCAGATGGGCTTGCTTGCTGAAGAAATAGTATTGCATGAGGTAAACAATAAACGAAACACCGATAATATTCATCACGAACAATCGACTGATGAACGTATCGGAGAGATGCCAATTAAAGTATTGAGGCAAAGTATCGTTGATTAGAAATGCAGTTGTTACGACCAAAAGGTATGCACCAAACCAATAAACAGACTGTTTCGCCTCGTAAAATGCGAGAGCGCCAAGCGGACAAATTAAAGACCATATTATCATTGCGCTTGATGGAATAAATCCTCCGAGAACAATCTGGAGGAAGAACGGCAACAATAGTATCAGTGTGAGTTGACTGAACCGGAAAAAATTAAAATTCTTTATGGTTAGGAAGATACCAACACTTATCAATGAGAGAATGCCATAACAGAACGGGATTAACCCGGGTAAGAGCATGCCATTATAAAAGTACAGCGCACCCCATCCACATCCGGCAAGGACAAACGGAAACGTCATTACCAGTAGTATTGATTTTTTCAGTTTTTCATCTTCACTATCGTCAGGCAGATGACCTCTTTGTGCCAGCCTTTCAAATGCGGATATTTCTTTGAACTGAATCTTATTTTCATTTTCCAACCATCCGAAGGTTCCATCTTCAAGAAAGAACACCTCTGTATGGTAATTTTCACTGATAAAATTGGCAGCACGCTCGGATCGACCTCCTCCGTTCCCACAAACAGTCACAATCGGTTTATTCAGATCGAAATCCACTTTCTTCGCTTCAATCTGCCCGATAGGAAAATTGACCGCAAATGGAATATGCTTCTCCTTGTATTCTTCCGCACTTCTTACATCGATTACTGTAGCACCTTTCGGACTCTTAAGTAATTTGTTCAGTTGAGCAAGATTTATAGATTTCATCTTTTCCATTTTTGTATTTATTGTTCCTGCGAAATAACCATTCTGTTAGTTTGAGCGCACTTGTTTTGCAGCTCATTCTGAATTCAATAACGAAGCCCGACGCAATTGTAAGAAGTGCGATTACAAGGATTGAATAGCTTATACCAAAAGCATCCGCTATCAGGCCTGTAAGAATTGCACCGATAGCGTAGCCCAGATCTCGCCACAGCCGGAAGATTCCTAAGCTCTTCGCTCTGTCCAGTGGATGTGTGTTCTCGGCGATTGAAGCCAGAAATGTTGGATACACCATTGCGGTTCCCCATCCAAGCACTGCTGACAATAGGAGATAGTGCATAAATGAGTTTGCAAATACCAGAAAGAGAAGTGCGATACCTTGTAGAAACATGCCCCAGAACAGCATGCTTTTTTTACAAAAAAAATCTGCCATTTTTCCAGTGAAGAGTTGTCCGATTCCCCAAACACCAGGATATACTGCAGTAACAATTCCTATTTCTGACAGGCTGAAATTCTTTTGAAACAGAAGAATCGGAAAAAGGCCCCACATCATTCCGTCGTTCAGATTGTTCACCAGTCCTGCCTGTGTAACTGAACTGAGGTTGCGATCAGACAAAGTAGTTTCCCGGAATACATTTTTCAATCTGGGAACACTACTTGTTTCAGATTCAACGGCAACATGTAGCCGTGTATCCTTTACAAAAATCCAGCTTGCGAGTAAGCCGGCAACAGATAGTGCAATCCCAATGTAAAATGGATAAGGTCGCAACCCATAATTTCCTGCAATCCATCCAGTGAGAAACGCAACAATTGCAATTGAGAGATATCCTGCTGATTCATTTATTCCCATAGCCAAGCCGCGCTGCTTTTCTCCAACCAGATCAATCTTCATTACTACAGTGCTTGACCACGTTAAGCCTTGATTGATTCCTAAAAGAACATTCGCGACGATGATCCAATCCCAGTTGGGAGCATACATGAGAATAAAGGGAACAGGAATTCCAAACAACCACCCGATAATGAGCAGGTTTTTTCTGCCCACTTTGTTTGCAAGCGTGCCCGCATAATAGTTTGTAATTGCTTTTACAATTCCAAACACAACGATAAAAGAAAGGATTGCAGTTTTAGCAACAAGGTGAAATTCACCTTCTGCTATTTTGGGTAGAATTGAACGCTCGAGTCCGACCAGTCCTCCAACAAATGCATTTACAATTACCAGCAACGTAAATTGCTTCCAGTTTTCTTTAAGACCGAGTCTTACCGTGTTCATCACCTTGCTTTTTGTTCAAAGCAAAGTTATCCCCGCTGGTCGGGGAAGTATTTAACATATGATAAATAATCACTTTGTGCCTCGGATGCGGCTAAGACTCACCTGTGTGATTCCCAGGTAGGAAGCGATGTATTTGAGCGGGACTCTCTTTATGACATTCGGAGCTTCTGTCAAGAGCTGGTTATATCGTTCTTCGGCTGAATGGAATTGTATGCCTTCTATCCGGTCGACCGTTCCGACGTATGCTGATTCGAATATCAGGCGGAATAAGCGTTCAATTTCCGGATACTTATCGTACAGCTTAAAAAGTTGAGTAGAATTTATCGCAACAATTTCGGCGTCTTCTAAAATCTGTATTGCTTTCCGGGATGGTTTTCCAGTGAATAAGCTTTCGACCCTTGCAATGATGTTGTTTTCAAACGAGAAACTTTCGGTTATGTCTACACCATCTTTATAGTAATAGATGCGGGCGACTCCTTTATTGATAAAATATATTGTCTTGCAGGTGTGTCCGATCGGCTGAAGATCC
>CAYUTR010000095.1:0-14068 GCA_964447465.1 uncultured Chryseobacterium sp. | reverse complement strand
GATGCGAAAACAGGCAACATCGTGTACACCGTTTACAAAGAAGTTGATTTCGGAACTTCACTGATCGACGGTCCGTTCAGCAAAAGCAACATTGCTGAAGTTTTCCGCAACGTGAAAGAACACGGAATGGATTCTGCCGGATTCTACAGCATCGTCGATTATCAACCTTACCATCCTTCGTACAATCAGCACGCAGCATTTATTGGTGCACCAATCATCCAGAGAGACTCTATGATCGGTGTTCTGATTTTCCAGATGCCTATTGACAAGATCGACGATGTAATGACCAACAAGCGCGGATGGGCGGATGTAGGTCTCGGAAGCACGGGTGAAACTTATCTCGTTGGCGACGATTACAAAATTCGCAACCAATCGCGCTTCCTGATTGAAGACAGCGCAGCTTATTTCCGGATGATTGCTGATCTCGGCACCGATCAAGCGACTATACGCAAGATCCGCAATCTCCAGACATCCATCGGACTTCAGGAAGTGAAAACCGCAGGAACAGAAGATGCGCTTGCAGGAAATATCGGTGCAAAAATATTTGCCGACTATCGCGGCGTGCCGGTGCTGTCTGCATATCGTCCATTAAACATTCCCGGATTGAACTGGGTCATCATGAGTGAAATCGATGAAGAAGAAGCGTTCACTCCTGTGTATGAGTTGCGTTTCCAGATTATCATCGGCTGTGCAATTCTTGTTTTGCTGCTGTTCGTTGTTTCCTATTTTCTCTCGCGAAACTTCTCCAAGCCGCTTGCAATGCTTTCACAGGATGCTATTGAACTTGCGAAAGGAAACTTCGATGTTGACATTGACATTCACCGGAAAGATGAAATTGGAGTACTTGCTACCAGTTTCCGGAAGATGCAGCATTCCATCCGCAAGCTGATTGATGAAATGAAACACATCAACCTGAATCTCGAAAATAAAGTTGCAGAGCGGACTCAGGAAATCAATCACCAGAAGGAATTGATGGAGGAGAAGAATAAAGAGATCATCGATTCCATCAACTACGCGAAACGATTGCAGCACGCGATTCTTCCCGACGTTGAAGAAATGTACGAAGGTCTTGGTGAAAGCTTCCTGCTGTACAAACCGAAAGATATTGTCTCTGGAGATTTCTATTGGTTGTACAAAGACGGAGACTCTCTTCTTGTTGCGACGGTAGATTGTACCGGTCATGGTGTTCCAGGAGCAATGGTGAGTGTTGTTGGTGCGAACAATCTGGATCGCTGCGTGAAAGAATTCCACTTGCGCAAGCCTTCCGACATTCTGGAAAAACTCAGCGACCTTGTAACGCTTACGTTCGCAACAGAACAATACGAAGTGAACGACGGAATGGACATTTCACTTGTTCATTACAATCGTACCACGCGTGAGATTCAGTACTGCGGTGCACACAATCCGTTGTGGATTATTCCTGCCGACCGTGATGAAATTTTAGAAACCAAAGCAAACAAGCAACCTGTTGGTCGTTACGAATACCGGAAGCCGTTTACGAATCATACTTTCCAGTTAAATCAGGGCGATTCAGTTTATCTTTTCTCTGATGGTTATGCCGATCAGTTCGGTGGACCACTTGGAAAAAAATTCAAGTACAGTACGTTAAAGAAATTGTTGCTGGATAATTGTCGCGAGCCGATGATGATACAGCATGCCATCCTCGATGAGAACTTTGAAAACTGGAGAGGTTCGCTGGAGCAGAATGATGATGTGTGTATGATTGCTTTTACGATTACGTAATGCCTGCGGCGCTCTACACGGCGACGCGGCGCAACGGAGAAAAAAAACGAAGCCCACGCGGCACGGCGAAGAGTCGGTGAAGTAAAGATGATGAGACCATAAATGATGTGTAGATTTGCAGATTTGCAGATGCCAAGGCTTAAAACAACAACAATCAGCATATCAACTAATCAGCATATCTGCTAATCTCTTGTAGAATTACGAAATAATCAGAGAGTAGTTAAACCACTAGAATCAACTACATCCACAACAGTGAAGATCGAGGCGACAAAAAAATACACTTTCTCCGGACATCAAGGTCCGGTGTACACGATTACTCCCGGTGTTAATCCAGGTGAAATACTTTCCGGCAGCAGTGATCAGCGCTTGGGTTCTTGGAATCTCAAGACGGGTGAAGCGGGAGATTTCAGCGCGCACATGCCGACGCATATCATCGCTTTGATTTCTATTCCGTCATCAAAGATCATTGTTGCGGGAACAAGCGGCGGAACCGTTCACTTTCTTGATCCGGTGAATAAGAAAGAAGTGAAAGCTGAGAAATATTTCGACTCGCAGGTGTTCGACATGGCGCTCAGCACGAAGCACAATATTCTGTTTGTGAGTTCAGGTGATGGCCGATTGATTCTGTCGGACCTGAACTCATTCGAGAAACTCAAAACACTTCAGCTGAGCAATGAGAAAGTGCGGAACATTGCTGTGCATCCGAATGAAGATTCAGTGGCGATTGCAACCAGCAACGGACATGTTCACATTTTCTCTCTGCCGCTTATGCAGGAAACGCACAACTGGTTAGCACACGATCTTGCAGCGAATTGCGTGTGCTGGTCTCCGGATGGAAAATATTTATTGAGTGGCGGACGCGATGCACATCTCAAAGCATGGAATCCTGCAAAGAATTTTGAGCTCATCGAAGATATCGCCGGACACAATTACGCGTTGTATAGCATTACATTTTCTCCGGATGGAAAACTGTTTGCCACTGCAAGTCGCGATAAGACTGTTAAAGTCTGGAATGCGGAAACGCGTCAGTTACTGTTGCGCATCAACAAAGAAAAGCAGGAAGGGCATATCAATTCCGTGAACAAAGTCATCTGGACGGAAGAAGGATTGGTAAGCACTGGAGATGATAGAGCAATCATCCTTTGGGAGTTGTCGGGTCTATAGTTCAAAGTATATCCCTTCGATAGATCGAAGGTTTGGTTTCAGAAAAACCGGAGAATAGTGAAAAGCATTGAATAAATTAGATTAAGTTCGAGTCCGGACGGGACTCGAACATCGTTATTTATGGACGCTGGCTTGAGGCACATCAGAATACAGCGGACAATCAACGTCCAGGGTTGACCGCGGTGGAAATTACAATTCGTTCAAATGTTAATGTTCAATTAGAAATTTTCCCGCTAAGATGCTGCGATCATCTTCTGAGATTGCATAGAAGTACATTCCATTCGCAAATTTGAAAGCGGGAAAATCAATTATCATCTCCGAAGTTTCCTTTCGCCAAATCTCGCGTCCAAAGCTGTCATAAATAGTAATCAAGTGTTCAATTCCTGGCTCATGGAATCTGAAGTTCAATAATTCAGATGTCGGATTGGGCCATATAAGTACTTCTACCGATTTATTAATGTCTTCAATACTTGTCGTTAAATGACCGCAGGTATCAATGTAATTACCACCTAACCATTTTGCAGCATATGTAGCGGAAATTTGATCGATGCTTGTAAATCCGCCGATCACGTACATCGTGTCATCATAAAACTCAATTTGATTTACTCCGCCACCGTTGAATGTCGAACCAAGACTACACCAATCCATTCCATTCCATATGGCGATTGAGTTAGACATAACACCACCGATTTGCTCAAAATTCCCGCCACAATAAAGCAAATTGCTGTGAACACAAAGATCTCTGATCGTGGGATTTTGATTAGCCAGAATTTGCACACTACCTCCAACGCCAGACCATGTTGTATCATTCCAGCTTTGCAAGCTGTTGGCTACGTTACCAGAGGATTGAAAGAACAATCCTGCGACATATAATTTATTCTGGAAAACCTCCATATCCTGAATTGCGGCTATGCTGCCTTGGATAGCAGAAGTCATAAAATACCAATTGAACCCATCCCATTTTGCAAGTCTGCATGTGTTGCCATTAATATCTGGGAAATTTCCTGACACGTATAAATTTCCGTGGTAGAATCGCATTCGATTAATAAAACCCAACGTGGCAAAATCGTAATTATTACCAACGGTTTGCCATGAGGTGCCGTTCCATTTAGCTAAACCATGCGCAGGTATATTGCCCACACTGTCAAAACTTCCACAGATGTATATTTCTCCGTTGAATTTGATAATATCATTCACTGCTTGATAATTAGGAATCCTGCATCCGGGCACAGAATCCCAATTCAGGCCATTCCATCGCGCAATCCCGTTTGTATTGATTGTTCCGGCTCTTCGAAAACTTCCAACTGCATAAACATAATTACCGTCGCGAAGAAAACCTTTTGTTGAGCCGGGAGTTGAAATGCTGTCATTATCGATACCTAGACCCAGTGAGTCCCAATCCGAATTATTCCATGAGGCAATACCCCATCGTTGTACACTATTGATTTCCGTAAAATACCCGCCAGCATATAATAAACCGTTGACCGAATCAGCCAAAACGGCTGTCGGATACATATTAAAATTTCCAACGGATTGCCAATTTTGAGCATACCCTGATACGGGTATGCTCAAAACCGAAATAATTATCCACTTCAACATTTCAACGTTGTATGATCAATTTTTGATTCGAGGATACATCTCCATTTTGTACTAGTACAAGGTACGACCGATGAGTGCAGGGGGGAATTTGCATCTCAAGAAAAGTTAGCGAGGATTCGAACCTGCGTCCTTTTCGGATTCTATTAAATTACCAGTTTGATTTGATTATCAGCGATTTGAAAAAAGAATTTCTGTCGAGGTGAAACATTTTTTTCAAACGCTTAATAGCTCTCCGCTTTTTCTGAAAGCCAACCTTCGATCTATCGAAGTACTCATATCAAAGCCATCAGGCGTAAAAACAAAACACCAAGTGGTTTTATCCTTCTTGGCGTCTTGGTGGTAAATTTTTCGGTTTAGTTGCCGAATTCAGAGATGAACTTGATCCGCATCAAACGGATTTCCTCTTCGGTATAATCCTCTTCGCCGAGTTCATCAATCGCTGCTTCCAGTGAATCGTTTTCTGCTTCACGGAAATAATCAACGATTTCTTCCTGCTTCTCTTCGTCCATCATCTCGTCGATGTAGTAGCTGATGTTTACGCGCGTCCCGGAATGAACAATTGCTTCGAGCTCGCCAATGATGTCTTCGATCTTCAGTCCTTTTGCTTCTGCAACGTCTACAAGATCAAGTTTGCGGTCGATGCTCTGGATGATGTGAACTTTCAGTCCCGATTTATTCACGATCGATTTTACAATCAGATCCTGTGAACGTTCAATCTCATTTTCCTCGACGTACTTCGCAATCATCTCCACGAAAGGCTTTCCGAATTTCACCGCTTTACCTTGTCCGACACCGGTGATCTTCGTCAGCTCATCGATCGTAATCGGATACTGAATCGCCATTTCCTCGAGCGACGTTTCCTGGAACACGACATACGGAGGCAGGTTCTTCGAACGCGCAACAGTACGACAAAGGTCTTTCAACATTGCATACAGTTCAGGATCCGCACCGCCACCACGCGCTCCTCCAGCAACATCATCGTCCTCGTCAGTTTCTGCATCCTCGTAGTTGTGATCAAGCGTGATCATCACATTCCACGGTTCAGCAAGGAAGTCCTTCGCTTTCTGCGTGAGCTTGAGCAAACCGTACGTCTCAATGTCTTTCACAATCATTCCTTCGAGAACACCAGTGCGGATAACCGCATTCCAGTAGCTTTCGGTTTTGGCATCGTCCATTCCTTTGCCGAACACCTCGAGGTTGTTGTGTTTGTATGCTTTCACTGTCGACGTTACAATTCCGCCGAGGATGTGATAAATATGTTTGTCTTTGAATTTCTCCTTGACTTCCTGGATCGTTTCCAATACCAATCCAAGATCGTCTGTCGCATCAACTTTAGTGCGTGGAGTACTGCAGTTATCGCATTGTCCACAATTTTCCTGCTCGTACACTTCACCGAAATAGTGAAGAATTACTTTACGGCGACAAGCTGAAGATTCAGCGTACGCAACCGTTTCCAACAACAATTGTTTTCCGATTTCCTGTTCAGCAACTGGCTTGCCCTTCATGAATTTCTCCAGCTTCTGAATATCAGCGTACGCATAGAAAGTCAAACACTTTCCTTCGCCACCGTCGCGACCCGCACGACCTGTCTCCTGATAATATCCTTCGAGCGATTTAGGAATGTCGTGGTGTATTACGAAACGTACATCCGGCTTGTCGATTCCCATTCCGAATGCAATCGTTGCTACAATCACATCGATGTTCTCCATGAGGAAATCATCCTGCGTTTGCGCACGTGTTCCTGCATCCAATCCGGCGTGATACGGAAGCGCTTTGATTCCATTGGCCTGCAACATCCCTGCAAGCTCTTCCACTTTCTTGCGGCTCAGGCAATACACAATTCCCGATTTGCCGTCGTTCTTCTTCACGAACTTGATGATCTCCTTAATCACATTCACCTTCGGGCGTACTTCGTAATAAAGATTCCCGCGGTTGAACGATGACTTGTAGATATCTGCTTCTGTCATCCCAAGATTCTTCAGGATATCCTGCTGAACTTTCGGAGTGGCAGTTGCGGTCAATGCGATAATCGGAACCGTTCCGATAGCTTCTATGATCGTCCGAAGGCGACGATACTCCGGACGGAAATCATGTCCCCATTCTGAAATACAATGTGCTTCGTCAATTGCGAAGAATGAAATTTTTATCTCACGAAGAAAAGCAACATTCTCTTCTTTCGTGAGTGATTCAGGAGCAACGTATAAAAGCTTTGTCTTACCTGAAGTAATATCTTTTTTCACCTTCAGAATTTCTGCTTTGGTAAGCGAAGAATTCATGAAGTGAGCAATGCCGTCGTCGGTTCCGTGATTGCGGATTGCATCGACCTGATTTTTCATCAATGCGATAAGCGGAGAAACAATGATTGCAGTGCCTTCGCTGATCAGCGCCGGCAATTGATAGCACATAGACTTACCGCCGCCGGTAGGCATTATTACAAACGTGTCTCTGCCTTCAAGCACGCTGTTAATTATTGCTTCCTGCTGATCCTTGAATTTGTCGAACCCGAAGAATTTCTTCAATTGTTCAGACAAGACAAGGTTTTCCGTATCGATCATTGAATGGTATAGTATTGATTGGACGGGAGAGTCCGGTGTGTTTTAGCTATTGGAGTTAAAGATATAAGGAAATTTCCGATCATTCGCTAGTTGTTCTTTGGATCATACCGTTAAATCTATGAGTGGTTTGGAAGAAGCGATGAACGATAATTTCGTCACAATTCAAGATACGAAAAAAGAAATTACCGGCAACAAATTGTTATTACTCCGCATTTCACTCGTGAGACCATGTCAACCTGCTTCTTAATTCTGCTCCTGTATTCAAGGATTTTTTAACAGAGTAGTTGCAGGATCATTTAGTTGTCATAAATTTCACGCACACACGCGGAATCACCATTCGCGCAATCAACTTCTCATGAAAAAAATTCTGACTCTTTTGTGCTTATTGAGTACTGCGGTGCTCTTCGCGCAGGCTCCCCAGCAAATCAAATATCAAGGTGTTGCCCGCGATGCAGCCGGTGCTCCGATTGCCAATGGCACGATCAGCGTGCAATTCGATATTCATACCGGAACTCCCGGTGGCCCGGTTACTTATACCGAATTACACACCGGCATTGTGACCAACCAGTTCGGTTTGTTCAGCATAAACATGGGAAGCGTAACTCCGTTTCCGGCCAACCTATTTGGTGCAGGAACAGAATTCCTGGAGGTGAGTGTTGACTTCGGAAGCGGACTGACCAGTATGGGAGCCTCGCAGTTCTTGTCTGTGCCCTATGCATTGTATGCCGAAACTTCAGGAACATCAGCAACGAATGGTTACGATTGTTGGGATCTGAATATGAATCACGTGAACGATCCGCCAGAAGACATTAATAACGACAGCAATTTCGACGTACTCGATTGTCAGGGTGCTACAGGCGCAAACGGACCTACCGGTCCCGTAGGAGTTGCTGGTGCGTCTGGACCTTCAGGTGACCCCGGTCCAACCGGAGCAATGGGTTCAACAGGTTTGACCGGTCCTACTGGTCCTGTTGGAATGAACGGAGCGTCGGGACCAACAGGTGCGAACGGTGCAACAGGCGCAACCGGTGCAACAGGAATAGTTGGACCAACAGGTTCCAGTGGTGCAACAGGTTCGACAGGTCTTACTGGTGCAACGGGACCTACAGGTGGCAATGGATTGAATGGTGCGACAGGCCCAACAGGAAACGTCGGATCAAATGGTGCGACTGGTGCAACTGGTGCAAACGGCTCTGCGGGAGCGACTGGAGCCACTGGTCCTACAGGAGCAATCGGTGTGAACGGTTCAACCGGCGCCACTGGAGCTACAGGTGCAACCGGTGCAGTAGGTGATCGCTATGCAACAGTAACCTCCAATTCATTGACGATAGCATGTAGCGGAACAATTTCTTTTACTGCAGGACTCGGATTAGCATATAGTTCCGGGCAATCGGTAATCATAGCATTTGATGCATCGAACCTGATGATTGGAACTGTTGTCAGCTATAGCGCCGGCACCGGATTCATGACAGTAAACCTGGGCAGCGGATGCGTTGGATCAGGAACTTACTCAGCATGGAGTGTAAATCTGAATGGCGCTCCAGGCCCGGCAGGTCCGCAAGGTCCAACTGGTCTTGCAGGCGCAAACGGTTCAACTGGTCCGACAGGTGCAACGGGAGCTAATGGGCCAGCTGGTGCACAAGGTCCAACAGGCCCTGTTGGTGCAGTTGGCGCACAAGGACCAACAGGAAATACCGGAGCGGCGGGACCAACAGGTGCGCAAGGTCCTACGGGATTAACTGGTGCTAACGGAGCAACCGGCGCCAATGGTGCAACCGGTGCACAAGGTCCAACTGGAAATACAGGAGCCAATGGTCCAACTGGTGCACAAGGTCCAACTGGTGTTGCAGGTGCAACCGGAGCAACTGGATTTCTGACGAATGGTACAGCAGCGGGCAATACACCGTATTGGAATGGAACTTCGTGGGTGACAAACAGCAGTAATATTTTTAATAATGGAGGCAGTATTGGAATTGGAACAATTACTCCATCCGGTAAATTACACATCGTCGGGCCCACTAGCGCCAGCTCCATTACGGCTGCGTACTCTGAAGTAACGGGAACAGGCGGACTTTTTTCAATTTACCGTTCTGTTGAAGCGGTCACTACGGCCAATTCAGGAGGGTGGGCCATCGGAATAGAAGGTACGGCCAATTCAAACACCGCTAGTGGTGGTTCCGCAACAGCAGGTCTCTTTACAGCAGCAGGAAATTCAAACGGAATTAAAACCGGTGTTAGAGGATTAGCGAGTGGCACTGGAGATAGTTATGGAGTCCTTGGAAGTGCCTATGCTACTTCAGGTACGAACTATGGTTTATATGGAAACGCTCAAAGCGGAACAACAAACTGGGCAGGTTATTTCGCCAACGGAAATGTGTACGTCCAGAACAACGTTGGTATTGGAATTACTCCTGCGGGTAAACTACATGTTGCGGGTGCAGAATGGAGTACGGCTCCTGTAATTATCGCATCCACTACAGCTGGTAACGTGGGACCAAGTATCCGCTTCACAGGTTCTTCACATACTTACGATATCATTGGTTCTACCGGCACAGGTGCGGCAACGGGTTCGGACTATTTCACAATCTGGGACAATACATCTTCTGCATATCGCTTTGTGATTAACGGAAACGGAACCGTTGGTATAGGTATGACCATACCACAAGGTGGAGTGAAGTTCGATGTGCTTGAAGGTACTTTGGCTTACTGCGGTTATTTCCGCAATACTGTTTCAGGTGGATATGGATTGTACAGCGACGCCGATGCATTCGCAGGTACGGGATATGGAATTCGCGCAGTGGGCGGTTACATGGGCGCATATCTCGATGCAAACTCTCCATCGTACGCCGGCACCACTTACGGTGCATATGCTTACGCACATGGAACCGGCGGCAGTGGTACCCGTTATGGTATTTATGGATACGCTACAAACGGCACAACGAATTATGGTGGATACTTCAACGGAAACGTAAACGTAACCGGGGTTCTCTCGAAAGGTTCGGGAACGTTCCGCATCGATCACCCGCAGGATCCGGAAAACAAATATCTCGTGCACAGTTTTGTTGAGAGTCCCGACATGATGAATGTCTATAACGGAAATATTGTGACGGATGCGAACGGTGAAGCGATTGTAACTCTGCCTTCTTATTTCGAAGCGGAGAACATTGATTTCAAATACCAACTCACTGTTGTCGGACAATTTGCGCAAGCTGTAGTGTGGAAGAAGATTGAAAACAATCAGTTCGTTATCAAAACCGACAAACCGAACGTTGAAGTAAGCTGGCAGGTAACAGGTGTGCGTAACGACAAGTTCGCTCAGGCACATCCTGTTATTCCTGAGGAAGAGAAAAAGCCGGAAGAGAAAGGAAAATATCTTCATCCTGAACTATACGGTCAGTCTGTAAGTGAAGGAATAAATCCGCCGCCGATAACAGAAGCTCCACCTGCAGGAGAGAACACTGCACCACAACAGGTTCAGAAGCCTGCAGAGTTACCGAAGTAATCAGAATTATTAATTCGTTGCGAAAAGAGAAGGCTCATCCCCTTCTCTTTTTTATTTAGTCTTCGGTGTAATGAAAACTGCTTGCACTACTCCTTGTTCATCTGAACACTTTACATGTGGCCGATACGACGGAATTTGGACTATCTCTGACAATTAATACGGAGTGAAAGCGAGAATATAAATCGCCTTCTATCTTTCATTTAGTAAATTAGCAGGAACCTATAAAGTATCCCATGAAAAAGTACTTACTCTCTTTTCTGATTTTCCTTTTTTGTTCATCACTGAATGCACAGGCGCCTGAAGGAATCAACTACCAGGCAGTGGCACGTGATCTCACAGGAAGCGAAATGGCCAATACAGCGGCACTCGTACAGGTACAAATCATGAATTCTTCGCTGACAGTAGTGTACCAGGAAAATCACAACGTTACAACGAATGCGTTCGGACTCTTCAATCTTGTGGTTGGACAAGGACAGAATGCGATCGGCAGTTTCGCGACAATCAATTGGGCGACGGGTCCGTATTACATGAAAGTCCTCATTGATGCAAATGCTTCAGGATTGGTGGACATGGGTTACACCCAGCTGTGGTCTGTGCCGTATGCGTTATATGCGAAAGAATCTGCAAATGGTCCTCAGGGTTTACCGGGATTAAATTGCTGGGACATTGACGGTGACGGATTCGGTGATCCGAATGAAGATGTGAACAACGACACCCAATGGAACGCACTCGATTGTAAAGGTGATTCAGGTGTAATTGGTGCAGCTGGACCACAAGGCATTCAGGGTGCTGCGGGCCCATCAGGATTGACCGGTCCGGGAATCGATAGCATAGTTTATAATGCGGGTGGCACATTGTCTATTTACTACAGCAACACCCAGGTAATTACAACAGGAATTCTCATTGGTGCAACTGGTCCGACTGGTCCTACAGGAACTGCGGGTACAAACGGAACGAATGGTGCAACAGGACCAACTGGTAATGCCGGCACTAACGGTACGAATGGAGCAACGGGCCCAACAGGAACTGCAGGTACAAACGGAACCAATGGTGCAACAGGGCCAACTGGTACTGCTGGAACTAACGGTACGAATGGAGCAACTGGTCCAACGGGATCTGCAGGCACAAACGGAACCAATGGCGCCACAGGACCAACAGGTGCGAACGGCACTAACGGAACCAATGGCGCGACTGGCCCAACAGGATCGGCAGGAACGAATGGCACTAATGGTGTTACAGGGCCAACAGGTGCGAATGGTACAAACGGAACTAATGGTGTAACAGGACCAACGGGTCCAACGGGAAATACAGGTCCTGCGGGTCCTACAGGATCTTTCATTGTAAATGCATGGACATTACAAGGTAATGCTGCAGCAGCCGGAGATTTCGTGGGCACAACGAACAGCCAGGATTTATTGCTCAAAGCGAACAGCATTGATGCTGCACGTTTCAACTCTTTTGGTGGCGCTGCAATGGGCTCGAGTACAACGGCGACAGGAACTTTTGCATATGCCATTGGTACCAATAGCAACGCCATAGGTAACCGATCTTTCGCCTTCGGAAATTCTGCGCAGGCCAATCACCTTGGTTCATTTTCTATTGGAGATTGGGGAAGTGGCAGTCCGACCCCGGCGGCGTCAACCCAAGATGATCAAATGACTATGCGCTTCAGTGGAGGCTATCGTTTTTACACGAACTCAACGCTGACGACCACGCAGGGAATTTATTTTACGAATGCGGGATACGTGGGTATCGGTAATGCCGCGCCGTTTGGTAAGCTCGATGTTTTCCAGAATGCTTCGACTGGTCCCGCCGCATTTTTCTCCATCACAAACGCAACTAACGCTTCAGGAGCAATTTCAGTTTCAAATGGCGGATCAGGTCTCGGTATTAACGTTTCCCAAACCGGTTCCGGTGCGGCGATGTTCGCATATATTACTTCGACAACTAACTTTAATTATGCTTTCCGCGCACGCACAGATGGTACCGGACCGGCTGGCGATTTTATTATTAACAACGCATCGAGTAATGCGAACGGTGTGCAGGTAAGCACGAACTCAAGCACGGGTAACGGTGTGTATTCCTATGTAACCGGCGGTGCACGCGCAGGATTTTTCCAGATCAATAATGCAACCAGCGTTGCACATACTGTGCAGGCGGAACATTATGGTCTTGGTCGTGCAGGACACTTTGAAATTGTAAACACCAGCAACAACACAGATGCGTTGCACGGTGCGACGAATGGAATGGGCGCTGCCATACGTGGCTATCAAACCGGAACCGGTGTTGCTGGAGAATTCCAGGTAACAAACGCTTCAAACACTGTTGCTGCATTGCGCAGTTCGCATAGCGGATCAGGCTCCGCACTGGAAGCATATAATAATGGCGGAGGGCGCGCAGGATTTTTTCAGATCGGTGCTGCGGCAAATTCTTCAACAGGAGTTGAGATTATTACTTATGGAACAGGAGCAGGTGCAAGAGTCAGCATCGTAAATGGTACCAGTTCCTCCAATGCCTTTGAAGCATCCACTAACGGCTCCGGCTATGCGGGTTTTTTTACCGGGCCTGTTCACGTAAGATCGAACGGTACCACAACTGCAGTCAATGCGTTCAAAGTTGAAAACTCTGCGGGGACAAGTTTGATGAACGTGAATAGTGGGGGCGATGTTGATTTACCGGGCTATACGCGTCTGGGAACATCAGCGGGAGGAGCGCCACTTATGCGTGTAAAGAAATTATCCGGAACCACTTCAGCTACAACCGGAGGCACCACGCAAATAAACCACGGGCTCAATTCGGCAAAAATTATTGCAGTTGAAGTACTCGTGGACTACTGTAACTGCAACAATTATGTTCCCCCGGCTTATTCCGGTTCAGGATACCAGTTTACTTATTCCGTAGATGGTACTGCGGTTTATATTTTGTTGGGAGCAGGTGCTCTTTCATCTTCCATCACCAGCAAAGCAGTGAAAGTGTTAATTACATATGAGCAATAACCTGCCAAATCGGGAGACTGGATTTCTTAGGCAAATCATTACCACTTACAAAAGAGCAGTTTAACCAGCTGCTCTTTTTTCTTATCCTTGATCAATGAGAATTCTGACCGTCACGTTATTTTTCATCATCGCTGTTCCGTCATTCGCAAGGATGATTCCGGCGAATGATGTTGATCCGTGGAAAGCACACATGGGATTGATGGCCGGAATGAACACATCCATCATGCAGATGAGTGGTGGATTCGGCCCGCACGAAACCAGTTCTGCACAATGGACCGCCGCGTTTGGTTTGTATTTCAAGAGCAATCAGAAAAACATGTTTCGCTTCGAAGCACAAACCGGATTTGAAGTAGTTGGTGCGGGTCGCGAATATTTCTACCAACGTGACGCTGGTGAGTTCGTCAGGATTTATGACCGGTACCGCACAATTCCACTGGTATTGTTGGTCAATCGAAACTTTGGCTGGAAAGAAAAAGTTTCCCTCGGTATCGGATTCAAATCGTCGTTTA
>CAYUTR010000094.1:0-14085 GCA_964447465.1 uncultured Chryseobacterium sp. | reverse complement strand
CGATTTCGAATCTATATCTCGCATTGGGAAATGATCTCACGATTATTCCTGTCCTCAATAAAATTGATTTACCAAGTGCTGAACCCGAAGTGGTGAAAGATCAGATTGTTGATCTCATCGGTTGCGAGCGCGATGAAATTATTCCGGCATCCGGGAAAACGGGATTAGGTATTGAAGCAATTCTCGCGGCGATCTGCGAACGGGTTCCCGCTCCAAAAGGAAGTCCGGATGCTCCGCTCCAGGCACTGATCTTCGATTCGGTGTTTAACTCTTTTCGCGGAATTATCGCTTACTACAAAATCCTCAACGGAGAATTGAAGAAAGGCGACAAAGTAAAATTCTTCAACACCGGTGCAGAATACAACGCCGACGAAGTGGGAATCCTGAGCCTTGGGTTGGAACCGCGCGACTCTGTGAAAACAGGTGACGTGGGTTACATCATTTCCGGAATCAAGAATGCGAAAGAAGTAAAAGTGGGCGACACGATTACCACTGTTGCAAATCCATGCTCAAAAGGAATCCAGGGATTTGAAGATGTGAAGCCAATGGTGTTCGCGGGAATTTATCCGGTGGATACAGATGACTTCGAAGAGCTGCGTTACTCTATGGAGAAACTGCAACTCAACGATGCATCACTCACGTGGGAGCCTGAAGCATCAGCTGCACTTGGGTTTGGTTTCCGTTGCGGATTCTTAGGAATGCTGCACATGGAAATTGTACAGGAACGTCTCGAGCGCGAGTTCAACATGACAGTGATTACTACGGTACCGAACGTATCGTACATCGCCTATACAACAATGGGCGAGGTGGTGCATATGCACAACCCGAGTGATATGCCTGATCCAACGAAGCTGGACAATATCGAAGAGCCATACATCAAAGCGAGTATTATAAGTAAGGCAGATTACGTTGGATCCATCATCAAGCTGTGCATGGATAAGCGCGGCATTATGGTGAATCAGACGTATCTCACAACTGATCGCGTGGAGTTGAATTTCGAATTACCGCTCGGTGAAATTGTATTTGATTTCTATGATAAATTGAAATCAATTTCAAAAGGATACGCATCGTTCGATTACACGCCGATAGACTATCGTCAGTCGGATCTGATCAAGCTCGATATTCTCATCAATAGTGATCAGGTAGATGCATTGTCTTGTCTGATTCACCGTTCACGTGCGCATGACTTCGGTAAGAAGATCTGCGAGAAACTGAAAGAATTAATTCCGCGTCAGCAATTCCAGATTGCGATTCAGGCTGCTATCGGTGCGAAGATTGTTGCACGCGAAAACATTTCTGCAATACGCAAAGACGTTACAGCGAAGTGTTACGGTGGCGATATCTCCCGTAAGCGGAAACTTCTCGAGAAGCAGAAAGAAGGAAAGAAACGTATGCGTAACATCGGTAACGTAGAGGTGCCGCAGAGCGCGTTTATGGCCGTGTTGAAACTCGACTAAACTTTTTTACCACATAGTTTTCTTTGCCTTTGTTTGCTATAAGGCGCGGCAAGCCGCTACCCACATAGCGCACATAGAGACGTCCATTACTTGAGAAAACAAAGTACGTCCCTATGTGTACTATGTGGGGATTTCGCTTTTCGCGAAATCACTTTAGCAAACAACGAGCATCACGATTTTCTATGTGGTAAAAAAAAGGCCCCACTTTCAGTAGAGCCTTCGTTAAACTTTAAGAATATCCTTACTGGATGACAATCCGCTTGGTAGCCGTCTTTCCACCTGCAACATTTTCCGTGATGCGCATGAAGTAAACACCTTTCTGCAAGCCCGTCAGATCAAGTTCAGTGGTTGGACCCGTGAACGTAGTAGAGTAAAGTGGATTTCCAAGTACATCATACACCTGCACTTCTTTTTCAATTCCTGATGGAGTTGAGACGTAGAACATTCCGTTCGATGGATTTGGCGAAATGGTGAACCCAAGCTGTACGTTACGCGGAATTGTAAGACCCGATTCGATCACCACGTTCTGCCAGATTGTATCTGTACATCCTCCGTTCGAAATAACAACTGTGACAGAAACAATTCCGGCACTGGTGTAGGTATGCGATGTCATTGCGCCACTTCCTGTTCCTGTATCGCCGTAATCCCAGGTGATTGTCGCATTTGGATCATTCGTAGTTGCGTTGAAGTTCGCGGAGAGACCAACCCAAACTGTATCCGGAATTGAAGCTGATGATGACAAAACAAAAGTTGAGTTGAGATACGTACCGGAACTACCACCAGTCATGAGTGCAGTATTCACACCCGAGCACCACCAGCCATCCGCATCAGCTACTACATCAACAACAGTTCCTGCAGAGAATGAACGTTCTTCCAGTGCACGGATTCCAGGTGCAAGAGCATTCGGAATGATCGTACCCCAACGCATCGGGAATGTGTCAACCATGTTCGCATAGAAATTGGCAATGGATGTAACTGCGAACAGATCCATTCCATCGTTTTCTACAATTGCAATGTTTATCGGGCGACCGGTTGCTCCTACGTTATCATATAGACACATGAAGTTTTTCGGCGTTGCGTCTAATGAATCGTATAATGCAGATCCTTCCGTCGGAGCAGCTGTAGTCCCGAACGTGATTACTGAGATAGGGTGAAGCGATGCGAGAAGTCGTGTACTGACAGTTGATCCGCCAGCACCATTGTTCAACATGATTTTCGGATAGACAGTTGTTCCTGGAACGAAACGTCCGTTCCCTGTGGTTTCAACACCAAACCATCCTGCGTATACACCTGTGTTACCCGCAATGAGTGAATCGTACCCAGCACTGTTTGTCATCGATACGTTTGTAGTGCGACGAATAGTTCCACTGACACTGTTAACGAGATAAGCATTACCGGCACCGTTAGAAGTAGGAGCAGAATTCAAAGTGTCCAGAGCAGTGAAATATCGATACGTTGCACCGGGAGTGAGTCCGCTGATTTCCATCCATAACCAGATCGGAACGCGGTTGTTGTTGGTCGGGCTACTGCCCTGACAATATTGACCAACAATTGCATTGAAAATGGTTGGACCACCAGCTGTCTGACCAAATCCGGTCAGTGCCGACAACAGCAACATCAAAAGAATAGCGTGTTTTTTACTCATCTTGAGTAGTTTTTCAATTTCCGAATTCGTGAATCCTGACTGTAAACGTCAGGATTTCATGAGAATAGTGGGTTTCCTTTACAAAAATAGAGGAGAGCATGACGCGCCTTGGGTGACATTGTCCGGTTTTGACAACAGTCAATTGTTAATAACGCGAGGGTTTTGTTAATAACGAGACGTTCGGCATACCAACCTTTATACAAAGGTGGGCCGAGATCCGGTGTTAGATGTTACACAACAAATGGGTGTGTTTGCATGATTCACGCCTGTAATACGTGAGATGCGGATATGAGAAGGAGTCAGGAAAACCGGAGAATAGGTTTTTTGGCCGGCAGTAATGGGCTCGTAAGTCAGGATTTCTGCCAGTGCAACACGTACAACCTTTGTTCGGTCCTCCTGCTTCTCTGGTTTCCTGACTCCTCAATCCTTTTCGACCCAGTCTCCGTGCTCGCGGATTAAATCCACCAGCGCTTCCACTGCGTCTGTTTCGGGTATGTTTCTTTTCACGACTTCTTTTCCTTTATACAGCGTGATTTTTCCAACTCCCGTGCCAACATATCCGTAGTCGGCGTCGGCCATTTCTCCCGGACCGTTTACGATGCAGCCCATGATTCCGATTTTCACTCCTTTGAGATGATGCGTGCGGTTGCGGATTTTTCCTGTTGTTTCCTGGAGATCGAACAAGGTGCGTCCGCATGAAGGACATGAAATGTATTCTGTTTTTGAAATCCGTGTGCGCGTTGCCTGAAGAATTCCGAACGATGTCTGATTTATGCTGAGCGGAGCAACATTTTCAGAAGCCTTCAACCAGATTCCGTCTCCCATTCCATCGAGGAATAATGCGGCGCAGTCGGTTGCAGCATACAATTGAAATTCCTGCTCCGTCTCGCGCATATAGTTGCGCTTGATGATCACCGGTACTGAACAATCGCTGTCCATGAGCTCAATAAATGCTCTTCGCTCCTCAATCATTGCATTTGGATGAACGCTGTCGACGATGAGAACAACGGACTTGTCCTCCGCAATTCGCGCAATAAAATCCCCAGTGAGTGTATTCAGATCGACTGCAACGAAGTTGATTTCCTTCGACTTTTCTTTCGCTTCGAAGAATTCATTTCCGCAGAAGAGCGGATAACGACGATCCTTTTCGGAAACCGCAACAAACTTTCCGGAGTTTACGATAATGCCGAGAGTTCCAGGAATTTCAAAATCTACGTTGTGATCACCCGCATAAATAAAATCGCAGGCCTGGTCGGTAAGGTTCCATTTGTCGAGCTGAACAGAATAATGATAGCCAACTGCAAACAATGATGCTGCTGAAATGTTTTCGCGACGGCTGTAATCTGCAATCACGACTGGAACAATGCCGCTGCCAACATTTGCAACGCGAGTTGTTTTGCGTCGCTCGTATTCGTATGGGGAATATGGAATTTTCAATTTCCCGTTTTCTGATTTTACTTCAGGAATTGGATTTCCCTTTTCACGTTTTGTGTAGCGATCTACAAGTGCTTTCGCTACCGGAATTTCAAATTCCGGATCTTCTGTCAATGAAACGCGAACCGTATCGCCGAGTCCGTCTTCAAGCAATGTTCCGATTCCTGCAGCAGATTTTATTCTTCCGTCTTCTCCATCGCCAGCTTCTGTAACACCGAGATGCAGCGGATAATTCATTCCGGCTTCCATCATGTGCTGCACAAGCAAACGATACGCCTGCACCATCACCTGCGGATTGCTCGCTTTCATGGAGAGAACGATCTCGTGATAATTTTCGTCTTCACAGATGCGCAGAAATTCCATTGCGGATTCTACCATTCCGAGTGGCGTATCTCCATAACGACTCAGAATACGATCACTCAGCGAACCGTGGTTCGTTCCGATGCGCATTGCAGTTCCATTCTCCTTGCAGATTTTTACAAGCGGAGTAAATCGCTCACGTATGCGCAACAACTCTTCATCGTATGCAGCATCATTGTATTCTATGTGCTCAAACTTTTTCTTGTCGGCATAGTTCCCGGGATTCACGCGAACCTTTTCTACGAGGCGTGCGGCGAGCTCTGCAGCGTTCGGCGTAAAGTGAATATCTGCAACAAGCGGAGTTTTGTAACCGCGTTTAAGAAGTTCTTTTTTTATTTCCGCGAGATTCTCCGCTTCCTTCATGCTCGGAGCAGTGATGCGGACAATTTCACAACCTGCATCAATCATCCGTATCGATTGTTCTACCGTCGCGATTGTATTCATCGTATCGGTCGTGGTCATCGACTGGATGCGGATCGGATGATCGCCGCCCAAAGCAAGATCACCAATCATTACCACGCGTGTTTTCCAGCGGGAAATGGAGGTTAATGAGTTGCAGTATGGAGAAATCAGTAGCACTACTGCAAATTTACGACTTCGTAGGCAGTGAAATGGTATTTAACTAAGTTTGTCACGCAAACCTAAACCGATTTCTCTTGAAAAAACTGCTACTCCTTCCTGCAATTCTATTCACGTCAGCGCTTTCTGCACAACTGAATATCGACACACTGGCGTTCCAGGATTTTGAAGTTGTACCGGCAGCACCAGTATGGAGTTTTACCGGACCGGTGATTTATAATAGTGGATTCTCCTCGCCTACCGCCGGACCCGCAAACAGTCCGATCGGAATTGGTGGCTCGCGCGCATGGGAAACGACAACCAATAGCGGAGGACTTGTTCTTGATTTTGCGAATACAATTATTCCGGTCGGATATGATAGCGTTCGCGTGAGGTTCAATCTCGCGGCAATGGACTTGACCGGCTCAACTGGTGGTCCGGATAATCTCGATTACGTACTCGTCGCATATAGTACTGACGGAGGAACCACTTACGTGAATCGCATTCGTGTGAGAGGAGCAGTTAATAACAATAGCTATTGGCCGTATAGTGCAACAGGTATTGCACAGAACTATTATATCCCCGCAACGGAGCAAATGTATCAGCCAATCAATTCAGGGCCGGCAACTACCCTTGGTTTCAGCACGGTTGAAATTGTATTTCCGGGAACGATGACCCAAATTGCTTTTCGTATCACCGCACGATCGAGTTCATCGACCGACACATGGCTCGTGGATAATCTCGTAATGACAGGAGAAAATATATGCACCTCAAGTACCTCGTCACTTTCTCCAATCGTATGCGGAACGTACACAACGCCTTCCGGAAACACGCTGAGCACATCAGGAACTTATCTCGATACAATTCCGAATGTGATAGGATGTGATAGTGTGATTACGATTAACCTTACGGTGAACAACGCAAGCATGTCGTCAATGGGTATCACTGCGTGCGGCATGTATATTACACCATCGGGAAACATGATCATGACTTCAGGAACGTTTATGGATACGATTCCGAATATGGCAGGATGTGACAGTGTAATTACAATCAACGCAACAATCAATTCATCGACAGGCTTTACACAAAGCGTCACCTCCTGCTTTAGTTACACTTCTCCTTCGGGGAATACATACACCATGAGCGGGAATTACATGGATACAATTCCGAATGCTGCAGGATGCGATAGCATTATCACAACAAATCTTGTGATTGACACAGTGAACACTGGCACAACATTGGTTGGCGCAACCCTCTCTGCAAACGCGGCTGGTGCGACATACCAGTGGATTGATTGTAATGGGAACGCACCAATCGCCGGCGAAACAAATCAGTCGTATTCACCTGCAGTAAATGGAAACTATGCAGTGATTGTTACACAAAATTCCTGCAGTGATACATCGGCGTGCGTGATGGTGCTGTCTGTTGGAATGGTGAATGGCGTTGCGCCACTGAACATTTCGTTTACACCAAATGGTGAAAGCGGAATTATTGTGATGATGTGTTCACAAGAGTTGACCAACGCAACATTGCAGGTTTTCGATGTTCAGGGAAGAATTGTACTGAACGAATCGAACATGCAAGGCGTGATGTACGTTGTTGATCTCACTTCACAACCTGCGGGCACTTACTTTGTGCAGGTTCAGAATGGAGATCAGATCACGCGCGCGAAAGTGGTGAAGCTGTAATTTAGTGGTCTCCGGTTCCAGCGAACACAAATTCCACCCGTCGGTTTAATGCGCGTCCAGATTCCGTGGAATTGGGTGCTACTGGATTCGTTTCACCTTCTCCGCTGGTCGTGATCCTTCCGGCTTGTATTCCTTGATCAATCAGATATTTTTTCACTGCGCCTGCACGGGCAACGGATAAATTGTAATTGTTTTCCTTTGAACCAATGCTGTCGGTGTGGCCGGTAATGTCAAGAGTGATGTCATCATGCTCTTTCAGATATTCCACAATCGGATCAAGTACCGGTTGAGTTCGGTCTTGTAATACCGCGCTGTTTGTTTCAAACAGAATATTGTTGAACGCATAGATTTTTCCGGTTTCAAAATACGTTGTCGTATCAACAGCTGTTTCGGTTACTTCAATAATCGAAACATCATCCACGTAATAATGTGCCTGAAGTACTTTTGGCTCGCCACCAAAAATCCACGGACTTTCTTTGCGCGGAGTGCCGGGAACTGATTTGCAGGTATCGCATTGCCATTGATGTGCGCCAATGTAAATCCATTGCTCGGTTCCTTTAGCCGTGTAAATCGCGGTGAGTTCCTGCCATCCATCTTTATGGGTGAATCCGGTATCCTGGTAAAAAACAATCTGCGGAGGAATTCCCATCTTCAGTTCGTTTTGCAGAATCCACTTGCGCGATAAAAACATCACGCTGATTTCTTTGACGTAGCTCACATCTTCTTTGTCGCCATTGCTGATGTACATCGTGAACTTGTACGTCTTGCCTTTTTCCAGTTTGGTGGTTAGTTCCGACGCAAGATATTCGCGGTAAATAGGCGTGACACAAAATCCGGCATAGGCTTTTCCGGAATGCGGTTCTTCTCCTCCAAAATGGTTCTCCGTTGTGCGATAAGCAAATCCGGCATTCACGTGGTAATAGTCGCCACTGCCATTGTCATTTGCGAAATTCCAGTCTTTAATTGCGTCAGGAGCATCACCGATGTATTGTGGCAGGTGATTGTATTCTTCGAAAGATGGATTTCGCACGAGATTAGTCTGGGAGAATCCGGTTAATGGGAAAATCCAGAGAAAACAGAGGACAGTCTTATTTATCATTCGCGTCACAACCCAAAGGTAAGCGATCAAATGGGTTACATTTGATCAACGGGCTTATTCAACGAAAATTGCAACAATGAAACAGCTAAAAAGTGTTATTCTGATTGCTCTTATTACTTCAGCGGCTATGATCGGATTACAATCGATGACCGACGAAGCGAAAGGAGAGCCTGCGCATGTAACTCTTACGCGTAATCAAGTGCTTTATATCGGGGTCGACAACCCAATTGACATTAAAGTGGACGGAGCCAATGATTCCCATATCACACCTCGAATTTCGGGCGGAACAATTGCTAAGGATACGATTTCCGGACGATATATTGTCAGAGTAAGTGAAGGTCAGAAAGCGACTATTCACGTTACGCGCAATCACGTTGGTTATCCTGAAGATTGCGGCACATTTGAATTTCGCATAAAAAAAATTCAGGATCCCGTGACATTCATCGAGCACGTTAGAAACGACGGAGTGATTCTCAAGGAGAATCTGCAAAAAATCACGGGAGTTTTTACTCGTATGGTGGATTGCGATTACGATTGTTCCTTCAAGCCTCAATCCTTCAGCATGTCTGTAATTGAAGAAGGCGAATGGAAAGAATACAAAGCGATCGGTCCTGAATTAACTCCTGAAATGAAAGCAGCGCTCACAAAATGTGAAGAAGAGGACAAAATTATTTTTCATAATGTGATGACGAAAGGTCCGGCGGGCGATGTGAGACATGTAAATTGCGTTACGATTACCGTGAAGTAAACCGAACAAAAAATACTGCTTATGAAAAATTTATTTCTCGTTCTTGGAACTGCATGCGCATTGACCCTCTCAGCACAAGACACATTCTCCATCTGCGCAGTTGACACAGTTACCGGTGAAGTGGGCAGTGCCGGCGCATCGTGCATAGACGCAATCCAGATCGGAAACTCGATTGGTTGCGCGTTGATCAGCGATGTGCATCCCGGAGTAGGAGTGATACATACGCAAGCGTATTACATTCAACAGAATCAGACGTATGCGCAAAGCCTTATGAACGCCGGAATGTCTCCGCAACAGATAATGGACTCTGTGCAGGTGAATGACATTCAAAGTAATTCCACAATCCGGCAATATGGTGCTGTGAAACTGGTTGGAAATTCTTCGCAGGCCGCTGCGTTCACCGGATCGAATTGCAGTGCGTATGCAAGTCATCGTGTCGGGCCTAACTACGCGATACAAGGAAATATTTTGTTGGGCCCGGGAATTCTTGATTCAATGGAAGCACGTTTTCTCAATACGCCCGGCGATCTTGCATGCAAACTTATGGCGGCAATGCAAGGGGCGAATGTTCCCGGAGCAGATACACGTTGTGTTACGAGCGGAAATTCTTCTTTGTCGGCATTCCTGAAAGTTGCTGATGCAAGCGGATTGACAATTGATCTTGTTGTGCCTTACGGACCAACTGGATTTGAGCCAATCGATTCACTACAGGTTTTGTTTAACAATGTGCACGGTTGTCCGGTTGGAATTGAGGAACAGCTCAGAAGATTCGGAGTAGTAGTTGCTCCAAATCCGGTTGTCACAGAACTTAAGTTTTTCTTGACCGAAACACCGCCACAGGGATCGGTGTTTGAGTTTTTTGATCTTCATGGAACGGCGGTTATTCGCGAACAGGTAAATGGTGCAGTGGTTTTGACAGTTCATTGCGATGAATTTGGCGCAGGATTGTACTATTACCGTCTTTCTTTGCCGGGATATCTGCCTGTGACAGGAAAAGTTGTCATCGAGTAAACGGCATTTTCCTATTTTAGCGCCACAAAGCTGATCCATGAACAAAATTCTACTTTCCCTCGTTGCAGTTTGTTCTGCAATGTTCGCGAATGCACAGTGTCAGGCCGACTTCGGCTACACAAATTCTGTAAACGTTTTTACGTTCACTGATTCCTCAACAACATCCAGTGGAACCATCAACGGGTGGTTGTGGCAATTTGGTGATAACACTGCTCCGTCATCAACACAAAATCCGCAGCACACATATGAAGCCTGCGGATATTACGAAGTAACACTTTCGATTTTTACTTCCACGTTCTGTAATTCTTCTTATAGCGACACGATTTTCGTTGCGCAAGGAACGCAACCTTCGTTCACATTCACGGTTGATACAACCACAGGTGATGTGGATTTTCAGGGCGATCCATTTTCAACAACACTCGATTACTCCTGGGATTTCGGTGACAGCACATTCAGTACACAACAGAATCCTGTACACACGTACGATTCTTCAGGAACGTATATTGCATGTTTAACAGTTTCAGATACGGGAGGATATTGCACGTATACGATCTGTGATACGGTTGTAGTTTACATCGCACCTGTAAATTGTTCAGCGACGTGGACCAATCAGAATTTTGGCGGACAGCAAACATTTACTGCGCAGCCAGTCGATCCGAACTGGACGTACACATGGGATTTCGGCGATGCGTCGGCGCCCGGGAACGGATTCTTTACAACACATACGTACACCGTGACCGGAACATACACTGTGTGTCTCACAGTAACTGATTCAGCGAATAACTGCACATCACAATTCTGCGACACAGTGAATGTGGTGATCAGCTGTAACGTAACATGGACGAACCAAAGCATCATTGCAGGTCAGCAGACATTTACTGCACAGCCGATAAATCCTGGTTGGACATACACATGGGATTTCGGTGATGCATCCGCACCTGGAAATGGATTTGTGACGACACACACATACGCAGCTGCGGGAACCTATACAGTTTGTCTCGACGTTTATGATTCGGCAACTACCTGTTCGTTCCAGTTCTGCGATACTGTGCAGGTTGTTTTTCCAACCAACTGTCCGGTTACATTCAACAATGTATTCCTGCTCGGTAATATGACATTCACTCCAACTCCATTGAATCCACTCAATACGTATGTGTGGGATTTCGGTGATGCAAGTGCTCCTGCAACCGGACTTTTACAGAATCACACGTATGCAGCTCCGGGTACTTACACGGTGTGTGTAACGATGACAACATTCCAGGGATGCACCAGTACATTCTGTGATACTGTGATTGTACCGCAGGGAATCGGTTATGAAGAATATTCAGGTGGAATTGTTGCCGTGAATTTATTCCCGAATCCGGCAGGACAAAATCTCGGAGTTAATTATTCGCTTGTATCCGGATCAGATGTAACGATGGAAATTATCGATCTCAGCGGTCGCGTTGTAATCGCACGCACGGAGAGCGAAGTTCAATCGGGTGCACAACACGCAGAAATTTCTCTCGAAGAACTTTCGGCAGGATCGTATCTGTTGAGAATCCGAACAGCAACTGGAGAAGCGCATCTTCCGTTTGTGAAAGAGTAGAAGCGTCTACTCACTGTGAACAGGATCAGAGATTTTCTTAATCGTTCACTCTACGCACAGGTTGCTGTGCTGCTCCTTGGTTTCTGGATCGTGCACACAGTGTGTATGTCCGTTTTCTTTCGTGGATTTCTCGGCAATATCCAGAACTGGACGGGCACTGATGAAACTTCTTTCATTGGCGAAACACCATTTCATTCGTGGTCCATCCTGCTGAGAAGTTTGCTCAACCCGATATTTTTCGGAGCGCTACTCTTGTTGTATGTCCCACATTTCGTAGAGAGAAAAGTAAAAATCGTTTATTCAAAAGCAGAACGAATCCTGCTGTTCTTTTTCGCGTTCATTATCACGTGGGAGCTGACCACTTACGATTACAACTACTATCTCGATAGCGCCTTTTATTTCGATCGTCTTCTTCTGTTGGGGCTTTGCATCGCGCTGTTTCGTTTTCCGGTGCTAACGCCGTTGTTCTTTGCCTTCGCATTAGTGTATCGCGCACAATTCAATTATCCGGTGGCGGGATTTCCGTTGTACGATATCCGCCTGGTGTACGACTTGCTGATTGTATTTTCAGTGCATCATTATCTGCGCCGATTACTACCGGAATTTTCTCTGAAATTAATTTACCTGGCAGTGTGCGTTGTAGTGGCAGAATATTTCTGGTGCGGGATTCACAAGATTCTGATTTCACCTCACGGTTACGAATGGCTTACTGAGAACGATCCCGCAGATTTATTCAACAACGTTTATCTGCGAGGATGGTTGGCATGCAGTTCCGAAACTGTTGTTGGTGGCCTGCGTGAAATCATCATGCGTTACGGAGAAATATTTCAGTGGTTCGTTTTTGTGCTCGAACTTGGAGTGATTGCAATTTTCTGGAACAGAAAGCTGGCCATCGGATGGTTGACCGGATTGATCCTGATGCACACCGGCATTTTCATTTTCGGCAGCATGCTTTTCTGGAAATGGATGGCAATTGATGCGGCGTTCATCGTAATTTTTATTTACCGGAGGGAGTGGTTCACTGAATTATTTGTTGAGCCGAAAAAGAAAATGCTCGCGATCGTGATAGTTGTTTCCGCGTTTCTATGGATGAAACCCGTTGTAATCGGGTGGCACGACACGCCGTTCACGCAGTATTATACCTACGAAGTGATTGACGTCAACGGAAACGTGTATGAAGTGGACAAGAACCAGATGAATCCATATCATCAATGGTTTCAGTATGATCAATTCCCGTTTCTTGCAGCACCGCTTTCACTTGATGTGAGTGGTTTTGGGTACACGTCGGATTATGAACTTGCAGAAAAACTACGGGAACCCGGAGGGGATTATCAGGAATTACTACAGGAATACGGAATCGCGAAACGTGATACTACCGGGGAGCAGGAATATGTGAAATTTATTCAGGAGTATTTCCGCAACCGTAACGCCCGTAAAAACGAACCGATTTTTCTGACGGCGCTTAACCCTCCCTATCACTTACATACGGAAGTATGCGGTGTTCCGTACGTAGGAAATATTGAAGTCAGAGAATTTCGTGTAACCCGTCACGAGACAGTTGCCGTTGGAGGCCACTCATTCCCATTCTTTCATACTGTTCTCCTGGGCATCGAGATAGCTGAATGAAATTATTCCCCGGAAATTATCCGGGGAAATAATTCTAAGCCACAACCGCTTCTTTAACCTATGTTCTTCCTTTAATGGAGCTTCTACAGGAGAATGATGAGCAGAATAATCAGAAGTAGCAATCCTGCACCTGAAATAACAATGTAACCGCTATGCGCTGATTCAGACGCATTGCTGCTTTCCTGTCCGTTCACTTCTGCTTCTGTTTTGTTCATTGGCGTAACTGCCAGATCATTTTTCGCGAGATCTGATTCTTTCACGATCCGGAATTCCTGTTTCACCGGCGGAATGTTATTGTTTTCTGCCGCTATTGCGGGTGTGCAAAGGGCAACTAGAGCTGCAATGCACATCATCATCATTGACTTTTTCATGGCTGTATATGTGTTTAGGTTACAAATGCCATGAGTCCTGATGCAATTGAAGTGCCGCTACGGGTTTGCCGTGTCCAGTTCCCTGTTTGCCGCTAATAAGGCCTTTTCCTTCTTCTGTTCGCGGTACTTAATCCACCCATTGAGGAAAATTGTGGACAGAATAATTACAGAACCAATGTAAAACCACATCGTAAGATCCTTGTCTTCGTGATAAATGAAGAACGCGAAAATAATTCCGTACAGTGTTTCGAGATTCAGAGTTAACGAAACAGTATAAGGACTGATCGTCTTCAACACGTGCATGCTGATCAGGAAAGGAACAGATGTGCAAGCGATTCCCAGAAGCAAGAGATACCAGAAGTCGGAAGTGGACATATCCAACGGATTGACTTCAAACGGCGGAGAAAAAAAGACAAAAATGCTCAGCGCAATAAATCCACCCGTCATTTCATAGAGTGAAACCACTGAACCATTGTGACCATTGCGTACCAGCATCGCAT
>CAYUTR010000093.1:0-14086 GCA_964447465.1 uncultured Chryseobacterium sp. | reverse complement strand
AATATTCACTCACAGGAAATCGGCGACTTCGACTTCAACGCTCCGAAAATGTCGCAGCACCTGTGGTTGTACGAAGGACTCACGGAATATTCCGCGCATCATGTACAGGTGAAATACGGCAACATGAGCATGGAAGATTTCTTCGAAGTGATGTCGGAGAAAATTACGCGCTCGATGTCGTTCGACGATGAGATGTCGTTTACTGACATGAGCAGAAATTGTCTCGGTAGTTCCGAAGATCAATACCTGAATGTTTATCAGAAAGGTGCGCTCATCGCCATGTGTCTCGACCTGAAATTGCGTTATCTCTCTGGCGGCACATACGGCACGCAGGAACTTATGCGCGATCTCGCGAAGAAATACGGTAAGGACAGATCATTCGTTGATGATTCACTCTTCAGTGATATTGTGAAACTCACGTATCCTGAGATCGGCGTGTTTCTCAATACACATGTGAAAGGTGGAGAACCTTTGCCGTTTGAAGAATGTCTCGGCTACGCCGGTGTTGAATACAAGCGCAGAAAAACATTGACGATTCTCGATCCGCTTGGTGGTTATAGCTGGTACGTCGACAGCACAAAACGTGTGGTTCTTTTTCCGAATGAACCAACAGAGTTCGGAAAAGATATGGGCTACATGAAAGGCGATGTGCTCGTTTCCATCAACGGAAAAAAGATAAAACCGGAAACGGCAGGTGTGCAGATCAAAGAAGTTGAAGACGGCATGAAAGAAGGCTCCAGCGTAAAAGTGAAAGTCCTGCGCAAGAACAGCGAAGGAAAAGAAGTGACGCAGGAGTTGAGTGCAAACATGAAACCAACTACGAAGAGCGTGAGAAACCACATCGGGCCGTTGGAGAAACCTACACCCGATCAATTGAGAATCCGTAAAGCCTGGATAAATAAGTAGGCAGTAAGCAGTTGGACAGTAGGCAGTCAAAACGAACGCCTACTGCCTACTGCTTACTGAACTACTGCCTACTGAAAAATGAGTGCAGCAACTCCATCCGAAGGTTTTTCCTTCAAGCCCTACTACTGGTGGTTCCAGGCAGGTGGGTGGAGCTTGTACCTTGCTATCAACGCTGCAGTTCTTTACATCGCGGGAAAATTAACAACCCCGGTGATTTATTGGCTGATCATCGCCTGGTTATTATGTACGGGGGCAACAGAGTTTCTGCGTTGGATAATCATTCAATTCCACTGGCTCAAGCTTAAAAGCCTGCAAGTAGTTCCACGACTTTTTCTAGCAGTTTCTGCCTTGAGCGCCGTGATGGCTACTCTTGCATCAGTATATCAATTGGTGGCGTACGACAATGTGACTTTTGACATGAGTAACTGGATTGCGGATCTCATCAACTACAGCCTTGCCTTCCTGATCTGGAGCGCACTTTATTATCTGATCAACACTGTCGAAAATTTTCGAAAAGCCGAAATTGAAAATCTACGTTGGGAAGCATTGCGCAACGAAACTGAATTGAACAGATTAAAGTCGCAGCTCAATCCGCACTTCATGTTTAATGCAATGAATGTGATTCGTGCATTGGTAGATGAAAATCCTGCGCGATCAAAAGACGCAATCACGCAACTTTCCGGTTTGCTGAGAAACACATTGCAGTTCGGAAAACTGAAATTCGTTTCTCTCCAGCAGGAACTGGATGTTGTGCGCGATTACCTTTCATTGGAATCTGCACGCATGGAAGAACGTCTGCGTATCAAGTGGGAAATCGATTCGCAATCAGAATCTTTCGAAGTTCCGCCGTTAATGCTTCAGACTTTAGTTGAGAATTGCATCAAGCACGGTATTGCCAAATTACCGGAAGGTGGAGATGTGCTCATCAAAACTTCACTCACAGAAAAAGGGCTTAACATCCTGATCACGAACAGCGGCAAGTACGACGCATCAGCGAAACCTGAAAGTGGCTTCGGACTTAAAAATTCTATCGAGCGCTTAAGCCTTCTTTACGGTGAAACTGCAACACTTACTATCAAGAATTCCGGAACCAACACAGTTGCAACGGAAGTATTCATACCTAAAACGCGAAAATCATGAGAGCGGTTATTGCAGACGATGAACGCCTCGCAAGGCAGGAACTGAAATCAATGCTGGCCACTTATCCCGGAATTGAAATCGTTGGAGAATGTGCAGATGCAAAATCAGCGATTGAAACGATTAACGCTGTTCGTCCGGATGTGGTGTTTCTCGACATTCAGATGCCGGGGAAAACCGGATTCGAAGTCCTGGAAGAAGTGACATTCGTTCCGGAAGTAATTTTCGTTACGGCTCACGACGAATTTGCACTGAAAGCATTTGACGTGAATGCCCTCGATTACTTGCTGAAGCCGGTACAAGGCGCGCGACTTTCTGATGCAATCAAAAAAGTTGGAGATCGTCTCCGCGAAAACCAGACCGCTGCTACTACCGAAAAAGCAAACGTACTCGGCGAAGGCGATCAGGTTTTCGTGAAAGACGGAGAGAAATGCTGGTTCGTGAAGCTCGGCGATGTGCGTCTGTTCGAATCGGAAGGAAACTATGTGCGTTTGTTCTTCGGAACATCGCGTCCGTTGATTCTTCGTTCACTGAATTATCTCGATGAACGTCTGAACCAGAAAACTTTTTTCCGTGCGAGCAGAAAACACATCATCAATCTGCAGTGGGTCGATAACATCGAAAGCTGGTTCAACGGCGGATTGCTCGTGAAACTCAAAGGCGGAGAAACAGTGGAGATTTCACGTCGACAGGCAGTGAAGCTCAAAGAAATGATGAGTTTGTAAATGGCTGGTCACTTCGAGCCCATCGACTCCGCTCAGGATGAACTCCGTCGAGAAGCCGACCTGGCATGGAAACCGTTTTGGCAATCCGATAAGAACCGAAAACACTTTTGGATTGGAATACTTTGCTTCACGGCAATGTTCGTGAGCGTGTTCTTCACACTTCGTTACGTAGAAATGCGACCGGGATTTGTGATCGAAGACTGGTCACTGGAATATCTCGGCAAACCACGCAATTTTTCTATTCCAATTTTCGCCATCACCTATTTCGCAATGGTGTATGCAATCTGGACAAATGTGACGCGTCCGAAAATATTTCTGCACATGCTCATCACTTATGCGTTCATGCAACTTTCGAAATGCGTGATATTACTGTGCGTTCCGCTCGACCCTCCGACTGATATTCTCCCGCTAAGCGACCCGATTCTGGAAACATTATTCTACGGAGGAAACGTAAACCTGAAAGATCTCTTCTATTCCGGTCACGTCGCAACAGTGTGCATCGCATTCATCTACGCGCGACATCATATGATGAAACTGGTATTCTTCGTGCTGGCCATCGCACTTTCATTCATGATGGCGCAACAACGTGTGCATTACATACTTGATGTAGTCGCGGCTCCGCTGTTTGTTTGGCTAGCGTTCAGATTGTCGTCACTGGTGGCTAAATCATCTTCGCAACCAGTGGTGTCATCCCGATAGCTATCGGGACAATCCTGACACAGCCTCGTTCTCTTCGAGGACGGTAAGGTCATCCTCATAGTCAGGACTCTGATCAGGACTCAATTCCACATCTAATGGCCATAAATCTGCGAGGACAATCAGTCCTGCTACGCATAGCATTGCGGGAAGTACAAATTGTGTGTGCATAGTGTTTCGTTTTAACAAAACTCGTGCAACACTATTATTTGAAAATTACGGAATGGGGAACCTTGTGTGATTAAATTGTGCGGTAAGACTCCGTCGCCTTTACTAGTTCAGGAAAAAACTCCTCAAAGTCCTTCCTGCACATATCATAATCCTTCCGAAGCGCTTCAGCCCCATTCTCCATTCCGGAAACATAAGGCGTTCGTCGCGACATCCCCGTTAACACAACACCAATTCCCTCGATCGTTGCATATGCATTCAACCAGTCGTGCGTTTTCATGTACTTCAGAATGTACGTTGACTTTTCAGGAAAGACTTCGCTGTTTTCTTCCAGCGTCCGATACACCTGCTGTGCGTAATCCTTTAATGGCACGTCCGAAAATTGTTTCCAGTTTACCGCCAGAAAGTGATCGTAAAATACATCCACAATCACAGGCGCATAGTGATGAAATTCCGGTCGCAACCTCACTTTTGTGCGCTCTGTTACCGCATGAGTATCCGTAAAATGGTCGATAAACCGGTGCATGAGTATCCCTTTCTGAATTGCCGGACTGTAATCGAGGTACTTTTTGCCTTTTACCGCATCTGCAAGAAAATTTCCCTGCAATAAACCGGTATCGGTACCCGACAAGTAGAAATGAGCGAGGAAATTCATCGCGTAAAGGTACGGGGAATGAGGAATGAGGGACGGGATGTAAGAGGAATACGATTTAGTTTCATGTTCCGCGTGCTAAAGCACACGGCGATCAATTTCACAATCATGTCCGAGTATGCACGGGCTTGATTCACAAGAATATTGTAGCCTCAAGCCCGTGCACATATCTCTAGAAAGCACAGACGATCGCCGAGGGCTTTAGCACGCGGAGTCAAGATCATGGAATAAACTACTATTAGCAATTAATCCCCGTTTCTCATCCCCCATTCCGCATTCCCCTTTTCCTAACTTTGCACCACCAAAAGACGCTATGAAACAAACCACTCTTTTTCTACTATTTGCCTTCTGCGTTACCGGTTTGTTGGGACAACAGATGTACCGCGCCGGCGGACCTTATGCTCCAGTTGCGCAAGACACTGCGATTTGGCCAAAAGATAATCTTCAGCCTTGGTCATTACAGGAGTGCATCGCCTATGCGCAAGTTCACAACATACAAGTGCAGATTGATCAGCTGAATGTGCGCATGAGTCAAACGAATCTTACTGCTTCGAAAGGAAACATGCTGCCGAACCTCAACGGTTACGCGTCGCACACGTACAACTATGGACAAACCATTGACCGTTTCACGAATACGTTTGTGAATGATCGCGTATTGAACCAGAACTTTTATCTCCAGAGTACATTCACTGTATTCAGTGGATTCCAGAATTACAATACTGTTCAGCAGAACAAGTATGCATTGGAAGCGAGTGAATTCGGTGTCCAGCAAACGCGTTACGATATCTCGATGAGTGTTGCGAATGCTTATCTCAATATTCTTTTCGCTGAAGATCAATTGGAAATTGCAACTACACAGGAAACGCTTACGGTTGCGCAGGTTGCCCGCATGCAAAAAATTGTCGACGCTGGTGGAGAATCACGCGGACCGTTGCTCGATCTGCAGATGCAATTGGCGAATGAAAAAGTTACCGTCATCACTGCGAAGAACAACGTAACGATCGCGTATCTCTCGCTCACGCAACTGATGAATCTCGATACGACTGCAGGATTCAAAATCGTTCGTCCCAACCTGGAAATTCCGAACGAAGCTATTCTCGCTGAAACGCCGGAACAGATATTCGCAGTCGCAGAAAACAACCAGCCGGTTATTAAGCAAGCTGATGCGAACATCAAGAGCTCGGAGAAAGGTGTTGATGTTGCTTACGGTGCGTTGAGTCCGACGTTAACGCTGCAAGGATCACTCGGAACAGGTTATTCCGGTGCTGCTAAAACTGTTGCCGCTTCGCCGAATGGGGTAGACACTGTCGGGATTACAACTGCCGGTGATTTCGTTGTTGTTCCGGGATTTGATTACACCTACTCCACCGTTCCGTTCGCAGATCAGATGGACAACAACTTCAACCAGAGTTTTGGTATTCAATTGAGCATTCCGATTTTCAATCGCCTGCAGGTGAGTTCTAATATTCAGCGTGCACAGATTCAACACATGAATGCGCAACTGAATGCTGATCTCGCGCGACAGAATCTCGACAAGAATATTCAGCAGGCGCACGCCGATGCGAAAGCTTCGTTGGAAAAATACCGTGCGAATCAATCTGCTGTTGCTGCGGCACAGGAAGCATTTCGTTACACAGAAGGAAGATTTAATCTCGGCGATGTTGACCCGATCGTGTACACTACTTCCAAAAACGCGCTAGCACAAGCCGAAGCGAATCTGCTCCAGTCGAAATACGATTATATTTTCCGACTGAAAGTACTCGACTATTACAAAGGAAATCCACTCACATTCTGATACTGAAATTATGAAACGCTTACTGATTATTGGAGGTGCATTAGTTGTAATCCTGATTGTGGTTGTCGTGCTCACAAAAGGTGGAGGACTTGAAGCCGCACGCGTTGCAACGGAGAAAGCGGAAAAGCGCAGCATCGTGGAAGTTGTTTCTGCCAGCGGAAAAGTGCAACCGGAAGTGGAAGTAAAATTATCCTCTGATGTTTCCGGAGAGATCGTTGAGTTACTCGTGAAAGAAGGCGATACTGTGCAGAAAGGCGACTTGCTGTTACGTGTTGATCCTGTAATTTATCAGTCTGCAGTAGAACGCATGTCGGCACAGTTGAACGGATCGAAAGCGAACCAAGCTAACAGTGAAGCACGCCTGTTACAAGCAAAAGCACAACTCGTGAATTCGGAAGCAATCTTTAATCGTAGCGATAAGTTGTTTAAGCAGCAGGCGATTTCACAATCTGAATTTGATCAGGCAAAAGCAACTTACGAATCGGCAAAAGCAGAAGTATCGGCAGCCGAAGAAAGTGTAAATAGTGCGGAGTATACTGTGCGGAGTACTGAAGCATCGTTGAAAGAAGCGAAAGACAATCTTGCCAAAACCACAATCTACGCACCGGTGAGCGGAACTATTTCCAAGCTCAACAAACGCAAAGGCGAACGTGTTGTCGGAACCGCACAGATGGAAGGAACAGAAATTCTCCGTCTCGCCAACCTTCTCGAAATGGAAGTACTCGTTGATGTGAATGAGAACGATATTCTCCGCGTACACGTTGGCGATACAGCCTTCGTTGAAGTCGATGCGCATGATACTCGCAAATTCAAAGGTGTGGTTACGGAAGTTGCCAACTCGGCGAACACAGTTGGTCTCAGCACTGACCAGGTGACAAATTTCCCTGTAAAAGTCCGCATTCTGCGCGATGCTTATGCTGACTTGCTCGATCCTGCACATCCGGAGCGTTATCCTTTTCTTCCGGGAATGTCTGCAACAGTAGAGATTCAGACGAAGCGTGTGTCGAATGTTATTACAGTTCCAATCCAGGCAGTAACAACGCGCACCGACACTTCAGCGATGTCGAAAGGAAAAGAAATTGAGTTAGGAACAGATGGTGATGATGATGAAAATTCTGGAAGCGAAGTTGAAGTGAAGGACAGTAAAGTAAAGACCGAAGAAAAATCCGACGAGCCAATTATTTGCGTTTTCATTTACCGCGATGGAAAATCGATTCTTGTTCCGGTAAAGACCGGCATCCAGGACAACATGTACATTGAGATTGTATCGGGATTGAAAGAAGGTGATGAAGTAATCTCTGCGCCCTTTGGTGCGATCCGAACTCTTTTGCGCAACCGTGGAGATGTAGAGAAGGTGACGAAAGAGCAGCTTGTTGTAGTTGCAGAAGATTAAATCACGTGGCGCTCATTCTACTTCTTGAATCATCCGGTCCGGTTTGCTCGGTTGCTCTTAGTTCAGACGGCACCGTGATTGCGATCCGTGAAAATCGCGAAGGCAATAAACACGCTGAGCTTCTTTCTGTTTTCTGTGATGAAATTCTCCGCGATGCAGGATTTGTTCCTGCACAATTAAGTACCGTTGCGGTGAGCGGTGGTCCCGGTTCTTACACGGGTCTACGAATTGGTGCGTCTACTGCAAAAGGATATTGTTTCGCGTTGAACATTCCCTTGATTGCCATTCCAACTTTAGAAGGTATGGCGATGGGAATGCAACACGAAGTTCAGGACGGTGATTTGATTTGTCCTATGATCGACGCGCGACGAATGGAAGTTTACACGGCGGTCTTCGACAAACAAATGAATAACGTTGCGCCGGTTTCCCCGGTTGTGCTCGATGAAAATTCCTTCTTGAATTTTCTTGATCAGAAAGTTGTTTGGTTTTCCGGCGATGGAATGCCCAAAGCAAAAGAATTGCTCTCGAAACATCCGAATGCACGTTTCACCGAAAGCGGAATGCAGTCGGCACGAAATCTCTCGAAAACAGCCGAAGAACGTTTTCAGAAAGGCCAATTCGAAGATCTCGCTTACTACGTACCGTTTTATCTCAAAAACTTTCAGCCAGGACCGAAGCGATCGTCTACTTAAGGTTTCCGACACCGCGTGCTAAAGCACACGGCGATCGTTTTCTACACTAATTAATAATATCCACGGGCTAGATCCTAAATAAAACTTGAGCCTCAAGCCCGTGCAAATTTCAATTAAAATCTGTGAAGATCGCCGTTGGCTTTAGCCAGCGGAGGCAAGATCATGCAACAACCGGAAACATTTCACATTACCTTTGTACACGAATGAAACCCTATTTCCTTTTCTTCGCTCTTCTTCTCTCGTCCTTGCTTCACGCGCAAATTCCTGTGCAAACTATTCGCGGAAAGGTCATTGACAACCAGACTAAATCAGCGCTTCCCAATGCAATCGTAGTTCTGCAGGACAGTGCCTCACCCATGCGATTAACGAGCGCTGACGAGAACGGAAATTTCAGGATGGATAGCGTTCCGATTGGTCGCCACAACCTTAGGTTTCGCTACTTCGGATATAAAGAACGTGCAATGACGGTCATTCTTACATCCGGGAAGGAAGTCGTGCTGACAGTTGAAATGGAAGAAACTGTTTATACAACAAGTGAAGTGGTCATCACCGACGAAAACGGCAAGAACAAACCGCTCAATGAAATGACAACCGTGAGTGCACGTTCGTTTACCATTGAAGAAACTTCGCGTTACGCAGGAAGTATTGGTGATCCATCGCGAATGGCAGCGAATTATGCGGGCATCAGTGGCGCAAATGATTCGCGTAACGATGTAGTCATCCGCGGAAATTCTCCAATGGGATTGTTGTGGAAACTGAACGGTATCGACATTCCGAATCCGAATCACTTTGGTTCATTCGGAAGTACAGGAGGGCCCGTTAGTATACTCAACAACAACGTTCTTGCGAATTCCGATTTTCTCACGGGAGCTTTTCCCGCAGAATATGGAAACGCCATGGCTGGAGTTTTCGATCTGCGCACACGCAACGGCAACAACGAGAAATATGAATTCATGGGACAAGTTGGCTTCAACGGATTTGAGTTGGGCGCGGAAGGTCCGATTTCAAAGAAGCGTGGTTCATCTTTTCTGATCAACTATCGATATTCAACATTAGAGCTCTTCAGTAAAATGGGCGTTGAATTCGGAACCGGTGTTGCAGTGCCACATTACCAGGATCTTTCCTTCCGCATGAATTTCCCCACGGAGAAGTGCGGCGACTTCACGCTTTGGGGAATTGGCGGAATCAGTTATATAGAATTGCTCGATAGCAAAACCGACACAACGAAACTTGATCTGTACACACTCGGTGGATTCGACACGTACTACGGCACGCGCATGGGTGTTGTTGGATTTTCTCACACCATTTCGTTGGGAGCAAAAACGTACAGTCGTTTTAATCTCGGCGTAACCGGTGCACAGAATTATGTCCGTATTGATTCGATCGGCTGGGCAGATATGAGTTTCTGGCCAAATTACGGAAGTGAGTTTCACAAGATCACGTTCAATGCGAACTATACGGTAAACACAAAATTCAATTCGAAGAATACCTTGAAGTCGGGAATACAGGCGGAACAATTTTACGTTACACTGATCGACAGTACATCGCTTTCACCGACAACATTCCGAAATATCCGCGATGTAAAAGACAACTCAATGTTGTTGCAGGCATATTCACAATGGCAACATAAATTCACCGACTTGTTGACATTGAACGTGGGCATTCACGGACAATATCTTGCCTTAAGCAATTCGTTTGCGTTGGAGCCACGTGCTGGAATCAAATGGCAGCTCAATGAATTCAACTGGCTGAGTTTCGGAACAGGATTACACAGCCAGGTGCAGCCGATATTTATTTACTACAACCAGACGATTAATCCTGATGGAACATATTCCCTCACCAATACCGATGTGGGCTTCTCAAAAGCATTTCACAACGTAATTGCGTGGGACTGGAACTTTGGAAAGAACATGCGGTTGAAAGCAGAAGCGTACTACCAGTATCTCTACGAGATTCCGGTGCTTGAACGTTCGTCGTTGTATTCTTCATTGAATGATGGAGCAGATTTTGATTCTCCGGGAATTGACTCGCTGGTGAATAACGGAACGGGTAAGAATTTCGGCATAGAACTTACCGTAGAGAAATTCTACAGCAAAGGCTATTATTTCCTCACCACATTTTCACTTTATGAATCGCGTTTCACACCGGCAGATGGAATTGAACGTCAGAGTGCGTTCAGCGGAAACTATGTCATAAATCTTCTTGGCGGAAAAGAGTTCAAGATCAAAACGCGGCACACCATTTCGTTTGACATTAAATTCAATCTTGCCGGTGGCAAACGATACATTCCGATTGACCTTGATGCATCAAACGCCGCAGGTTGGGAAGTGTGGAATTATTCACGCGCCTACGAAAATCGGTACGACGATTATTTCCGCATCGATTCTAAAATCGGTTACATCTACAACGGGAAACACGTTACGCATCAGTGGGCTGTTGAATTCCTGAATACGACAAACAACAAGAATATGTTTTTGCAGTCGTATGATTCTGAGTCTGGAACGATTAAGACAACTTACCAGACGGGGTTGCTGGTGATTCCATCGTACCGGATTACTTTCTGATCACTGCACCAGAAATTTTCCAATCCGGATATTACCATTTTCACCTTCGAACCGGCAGTAATAAACTCCAGGGGCAAGGCCGGAAACATCAATCCTCGTTTCGATGTTTACTTCCTCGATCAGCTGCACTTCTTGTCCAAGAGCGTTGATGATGATTAGTTTATTCCGCGCTCCAATTCCAACCTGGTTTCCCAACCTGATCGTTATAAATTCGGAGGCCGGTGAAGGGAACATCTCCACACCTTCGTTTGTCACCTCCGTCATTCCAATGGAATTACACATCCCCGTTATGGAAATCCCGGACCCGATAGTCCAGGTCGGAATCATCGAACTGCATCCAGTATTCTGCAACGTATTAGGAGTTAACTGAATCAGGTTTAACGAGGTCACAGTAACTGGTGCGAACGATTCGTTGCAACCTGTCCACCCATTAGCGTCAGTCTTAATGATATACACATGATCGCGTACAGTTGAGGGTGGTACACCGCCGCCACAGATCAGGTAACCACCATCTCCCGTCGCAATAATTGAGTACGCATAATCATTCGCAAAATCTCCGTAAGCTCTCGTCCAAAGTGTATCACCATTCGCATCTGTCCTGATCAGGAGAATGTCTTCCCCTCCATTTCCGAACGATCCTGTTCTTCCGCAAATGAGATATCCTCCGGTAGGAACTTCCATTGCACAATCTGCCCATTCATTCCCACCTGTTCCTCCATATTGTTTGTTCCACAACATATTCCCTAACGAATCAGTTTTAATTACTAAAGCATCGTAATTACTCGGCGTTAACTGCCGCATTCCGGAAATAAGAAATCCTCCATCGGATGTTTCAATGATGTTAAATGCGGTTTCTGACGTGCTCAGTCCATAACATTTTGACCATAATAAATTACCCGATGAATCAGTTCGAACCAGGTAAACATCCACTATACCACTTCCGAATGAAGTGGTATAACCGATCCAAGCAAAACCCGAATCAGCTGTCTGAATCACACTTCCTCCCTGCTCACTAAAGGCTCCCCCATAGGTATGCGACCAAAGCACTGCCCCCGTGTAATCGGTCTTGAAAAGATAAGCATCAAATAAACCAGCTCCATAGCTGTTGGTTTGACCGGCGAATATGTAACTACCTTCAGTCGTCACACCAACACCCGTTCCTCCCAAACAGCCATCATCGCCCGTACCACCATATAGAAAAGTTCGGATAGTATCACCGTTACCATCGATAGTGATTGAAAATATATCGCTTCCTCCCAAACCAGGAGAAGTGGAGCTCGCAGAAATCACATACCCAGGACCAGCCTGACGAGCACTAGTTCCAAATTCATAAGCAGTATCCCCATACAATCGGGTCCAAGCCGTATCGCCGTTCGGATAAAGTTTAAGCGCAAGCACGTCAGAGCCCATGCTCGACACAGTATACTGACTACCCGTTACTAGGTAACCACCATCCGCTGTGGCCATCACAGACGAGCCATGACTGTCTTGACCGGTGGCACCGTAGAATTTCTGGTAACGCAGTGTTTGCGCAGAGAGTGAGGCAACGCACAGCAGCATTGCGACGGAGAAAGATATGTTCATGGATTATTGCTTCTGGCTAAGTTATTGTTCCTAAAACGGTATTTACAATAAATACGATAACCGCGCATAAAAATTCGAAATCCTACCAGATTGAATGACTAGTAGTAAACTACCTGCATCTTGATTATATCAATCCCCAATTCAATATGCCTGCGGTTGATATATGCATAACTCATACTCGCTTTCCCATCGTAGAGATAGGAGAATTCATCTTTGAGCACGGTGTTCTTAAATCGCTTTACAGATTCAATTCGTCCAAGCGAATCGTAAGTATATTGAGTCAATTCTACCAGAGGATCTCCCGCGTTGGATGTGTACGACCAGGATGACAATCTTCCGATTTCATCGTAAGCGAATGTTGTAACGATACGAATTCCTCCTGCTGTGTATGCTTCCCGACTTTCAATCAGTCGTCCTTGCTTGTCGAGCGTCATCATCGTTTCCTTGTAGACTTTTCCTTCGTCGTTCAGACAATTCTGTTTCATTTGAGTAGAAGAATACACCTCGTAGGAGAAATCCTCGCGTGAGATCACTGTCTGCACGCCCAATTTGAAATAGCGATGCGAGATCCCTGAATTTGTTTCGCGACAGTGAATCTGTGTAACAACAAAATCCTGCTCGTTATACGTGTAGTACCAGGTGTGATAATAAATTCCTTCGCAGTAACGTCGCGAAGCAATTCGCGACAGCGAATCGTAAAATGTGTAAATGAACGCAGTGTCGTATGCGTAATCGTATTTGTATTCCGTCCAGCCTTCTTTTATTTTTTTTCCGCGACGATATACTGCACCATGTTCAACTGGTTTCGCTTCCATTCCGCGAACGCGTGTTCTCCAGTAGTACGTAATGCGACCTTGGTTGTCGAATTCAAAATACTCACGCAGACCTTTGTCATCGATGATACGACCATCGGGTTTGTATTGATACGCACTCGTGATCGAATGGATTTTGTAATGGTGCACACTGTCGGCAGAAAATTTAATCGGAACTGCGAACGGATCGTCGGTGACAGGCACGAAAAACTGTGCTTGGGCTGTACTTGTCAGAATTAAGAAGACGAAGAGAAGGTTGCGCCCCTGGCGCTTAGCCACAGATTCGCAGATTACGCAGATTTTTTGAATTATGTTTTTCCGAATGCTCAACAATGTTTCTCTCAAAATAATTTCCCCAACCCAACAAATTAATTTGTTCAATCTGCGTAATCTGCGAATCTGTGGCCAAAGGGTACTTGCACCCTACCCCAACTGCTGTATCGCTTCAGTTATATCCTCAACGGGCAATCCGCAGGTATTATTTTCACACACGTAAATCAGTGTTTTACCTTCAACCAGCCTGTCGCGGAGAACCGGCACAGCAGATAAGCCGGTACTACCTGCGAAGATTGCATTTGGCAGATACTGTTTCCGGAGTTCGGTCGCGGTCTTATCAACAGTTTTACCAACAATTGCCACTTCCCTCGACGAATACACTCTGTGAAGCGCCAGAATGAGCCAGTTCGAGTAGCCCGGACCGTAATCCATCATTTCACGCTCAACACATTTTAACATCTCAGCCGATCGTTGCAGCCATTCTTCGTTGCCAAAGTACTTCCCGAGATAAAACAAATTCCGGGCCATCACCGAATTCGAAGCAGGAATTACGTTGTCTGAAGTTTCATGTTTGCGCGTAATCAGTTTTGGATCGTCGGACGAAGTAAAGTACAGCAACGGCGATGCGGAATCATGGAATTTCTCTAACGCAACTTTGCATAGAGCATTCGCTGTGTTCAGATACT